>JBPCQU010000183.1:0-13731 GCA_050997795.1 Solirubrobacteraceae bacterium
CTCAAGCCGAGCATGAACAGCTCGCGCGCGACCACGATCCCGATCGCCCAGCGGGGCAGCAGAGAGAAGTGAAACGCGACCACCATCCCCGAGACGACCAGCAGCCGGTCGATGATCGGGTCCAGCAGCGCCCCGAAGCGGCTGTACTGCCCCGTGAGCCTGGCCGCGAAGCCGTCCAGGTAATCAGCCCAGCCGATAACCGCGAACAGCACGGTCGCGACCGTGTCCTGCCCGTCGGGGCTCGACAGCGCCAGCGCGAGGAACACGGGGACGCCCAGCAGGCGAGCGAACCCGATCGCGTTGGGGATCGTCCACAGATTCAGCGGCTGATCTGAGCGCGTCGGCGCGGGAGGCGGCCCGGAGCGGTCGAGCCCGAACAGGCGCCGTTTGGTGATCCGCGGGCTCACGCTTGCGCCGATGGTCGCCGCCACCCCTCAGGGCAGCCCGCGCCAGAGCTCCGCGACCGCCTCCGCCGCGCCCGGCAACGGCACCGTGCGCGCCTCGCGCCCGCGCCTGACCTGGACCTCGATCTCCTCGGCCGCGAGCGTCCGGCGGCCGATCGTCAGCCGCAGCGGACAGCCCAGCAGCTCGGCGTCGGCGAACTTCTCCCCCGGCCCGGCGTCGCGGTCGTCGTAGAGCGTCTGCAGGCCGACCTGGTTGAGCTCTGAGTAGATCCGGTCGGCCAGCTCTCGCTCGGGGGATCCGGGCTTTCCGAGCACCACGAGCTCGACGTCGAACGGTGCGATGCTCCGGGGCCAGGCGATGCCCTGCTCGTCGGCGTACTGCTCGACGGCCGCCGCTGCGGCACGGGCGGGACCGAAGCCGTAGGAGCCCATCCACATGAGCTGGCTCTTTCCGGCCTCGTCGAGGAAGGTGGCCCCGAGCGGCTCGGAGTAGCGCGTCCCGAGCTTGAAGATGTTGCCGACCTCGATCGCGGGCTCGATCCGGACCGTCGCGCCGTTGACGGTGTCTCCGGCCGCGACTGTGCGTACGTCTACACGTTCGAACTGGAAATCGCGCCCGGGCTGCACCCCGCGCAGGTGCGCGTCGGGTTGGTTGGCGCCGGTGATGTATGCCCCCGGGGCGACGGCCTCGTCGAGCAGCACGGGGAGCTCTGAGCCGACCGGGCCGATGAAGCCGGGCGGCCCGAGCCGCTGCACCACTTCTTCGGGCCGCGCCGCGCGAAACGTCCGGCCGAGCGCGTTCTGGAGCTTGATCTCATTCACGCGATGGTCACCGCGGACGATGACGAGCTTCATCTCGTCGCCGGAGAGCACGATCGGAAACGCCTTTAGGAGCGCACCCGCGGGGACACCGAGCGCGTGGCGGACCGCGTCGACCGTGGTCATGCCGGGCGTCTGGACCAGCTCGGGCTCGGCCAGCGCGTCGGCCAGCGAGACCGGCTGGGGGTCGGCGCTCGCGACCTCGAGATTGGCCGCGTAGCCCGCCGCCAGGACGACGTCGTTCTCGCCCGCCGCGCACGGCGCCATGTACTCGTCTGAGCCGTGGCCTCCCATCATCCCGACGTCCGCCTCGACCTTGTACCACTCCAGCCCACAGCGGTCACACATCCGCTCGTAGGCGGCCGCGTGCAGCTCGTAGGCGGCGTCGGGGCCCTCGGCGTCGCGGTCGAACGTGTAGGAGTCCTTCATGATGAACTCCCGGGTCCGCAGCACGCCCGCCCTCGGGCGCGGCTCGTCGCGCTCCTTGATCTGGAAGTGGTACAGGATCATCGGCAGCTCGCGGTAGGACTGGATCGCCGCCGCGACGTGGCCGGTGACGATCTCCTCGTGGGTCATGGCCAGAACCATGTCCGCGCCGCGCCGGTCCTTGAGCTTGAACAGCTCCTCGATCGCGTAGCGCCCGGTGCGCCGCCACGGCTCGGCCGGGTGCATAACCGGCATCAGCATCTCCTGGCCGCCGATCGCGTTCATCTCCTCGCGCACGATCTGCACGATTCGCTGGTGGACACGCCACCCGGCGGGCAGCCACGACCACAGCCCGGTGCCGACCTGCCGGATCAGCCCGGCGCGCACCATCAGCCTGTGGCTGATCGCCTCGGCGTCGGTTGGCGGCTCGCGCTCGGTGGGTAGGAAGTAGTGCGACAGCAGCGTCATGCGGCGCGAAGCCTACCCGGCTCGATGCGCCTCGAGCCGCTGGCTATCGTCTGATAGAACGGCACCAAATTCAGCTAGCGAACAGGAGCCACGCAATGGCCTACTCGGTCCCGCCTCTCCCCTACGACTACGACGCGCTCGAGCCCCACATCGACGAGGCGACGATGCGTGTCCACCACGACAAGCACCATCAGGCTTACGTCGACAAGGCCAACGCGGCGCTGGACGGCACCGAGTTCGCCGACAGGTCGGTCCAGGAGGTGCTGCAGAACCTCAGCTCGCTGCCCCAGGACAAGCAGGGGCCGGTGCGCAACAACGGCGGCGGCCACTACAACCACTCGCTGTTCTGGGAGTGGATGGCGCCGAACGCCGGCGGGGAGCCCGACGGGGCGCTGCGCGAGGCGATCGACTCCGCCTTCGGCTCGTTTGACGACTTCAAGGCCAAGTTCAAGGACGCGGGCGTGAACCGCTTCGGCTCGGGCTGGTCATGGCTCGTGCACGACGGCTCCGGCCTGGCGGTCGTCTCGACCCCCAACCAGGACAACCCGATCAGCGACGGCAAGACCCCGCTGCTCGGGGTCGACGTCTGGGAGCACGCCTACTACCTCAAGTACCAGAACCGCCGTCCGGACTACATCGATGCGTGGTGGAGCGTGGTCAACTGGGCCAAGGTTGGAGAGGGTTTCGCGGCCGTTTCTTGAGAAGGCGCGCTGACGCGCGCCGGTTTGGGTCTGCCCGGGCGCTGGGGTGCGTCCGGGCTCGGGCTGGGTCGGCGGTTGCCCGAGCGTTGGGGGGAGTGAAGCCCCGAGCTCCCGGCTTACACTCCTGGTGTGCCGACGACCCTGCCGCTCGATACCGTCGAAGTGCATCGGTTCTCGCTGGACGAGTACCACCAGCTCATCGAGTCCGGTGGCCTCGAGGAGGACTCCAGAGTCGAGTTGATCGACGGGCTGCTCGCCGACATGAGCCCCAAGACCCGGGAGCACGAGCGCGCGGTCAGGTGGCTGGCCGGCTGGCTGGCGCTCGCGATCGACCGCCGCCGCTTTGAGGTCGGTGTCGGCAGCCCGCTGACCCTCGCGCACCGGCGCTCGGAGCCCGAGCCCGACTTAGCGGTCTTCGCTCGGGATGCGCCTGCGCCCTACCACCCCAGCACGGCGGCGCTCGTGATCGAGGTGTCCGTTTCCTCGCTGGCCCGAGACCTCGGACCGAAGGCGTCGCTGTACGCGTCCGCGGGCATTGCCGAGTATTGGGTGGTCGATCTACACGGTAGGCGCGTGGTCGTACACCGCGACCCCACCGATGACGGGTACGGCTCGGTGCTCGAAGTCCGCGACAACGGGCGCATCACGGCCACGGCATTCGCGCTCGGTGAGCTGTCGGTCGGCGAGCTGCTGGCCGCCGCGCGAGCTTGAGCGGACCGCCTACGAGCGGCTGAAACGGCGACCGGCGACCGGGGAGAGCTGCTCGTCGAGGCGCAGCGGCTCCCCCTCGCCGTCGATGGCGGGCCCCTCGTCCGCCGCTGCCGCCTCCATCGCGGCGAGCCGCTCGGGCGTCATCGCGGTCGCGTCCTCGTTCTCGGCCAGCCACGCTCGCGCCTCGGCGGCTGCACTCTCGTCCCGCTGGATGGTCTTACCGGCGGCGTAGTAGCGGTCGATCTCTTTGAACAGCTCGTCCACCAGCCCCTCGGTGGGGACCTTCTCCAGCGGCTCGCCCTTGGAGTAGATCATCCCCATTTCCTGGTCGCCGGTGATCCCGAAGTCGGCGTGGCGCGCCTCGCCGATGCCGTTGACCGCGCAGCCCAGTACCGAGACCTCAATCGGGTCCTCGTAGGCTTCCAGGCGCCGCTCGACTTCGGCCACCACCGTGTCCATGTCGAACTGCAGCCGCCCGCAGGTGGGACACGCGATCAGCACCGGGCCGCGCTCGCGCAGCTTCAGCGCCTTGAGGATCTCCCAGGCCACCTTGACCTCCCCCTCGGCGTGGAAGGTCGACAGCGAGATCCGGATCGTGTCACCGATCCCGTCGGCCAGCAGGGTGCCGAGGCCAACGGCGGACTTCAGCGAGCCCGACCACTTGGTGCCGGCCTCGGTGACGCCGAGGTGCAAGGGATAAGGGATGCGCTGCGACAGCAGGCGGTTGGAGGCGATCGTGTTGGGCACCGAAGTCGATTTCATCGACACCTTGAAGTTTTCGAACTCCAGGCGCTCCATGAGCTGCACAGCCTCGATCGCGGCCGTGACCAGCGCCTCCACGGGGTTGTCGTACTCGAGCTGGCGCAGGTGCTTGGGCAGCGAGCCCGAGTTGACCCCGACCCGCAGCGGCGTGCCCAGCCGCTTGGCCAGGGCGATCACCTCGGCCACCTTGTCCGGGCCACCGATGTTCCCCGGGTTGAGGCGCACGCAGTGCGCGCCCGCCTCGAGCGCCTTCAGTGCGAGCGTGTGGTTGAAATGGATGTCGGCGATGATCGGGATCGGCGAGTCGCGCACGATCGTCCTCAGCGCCTGCACGTCCTTCTCGCGGGGGATCGCGACGCGCACGATGTCGGCGCCCGCCTCGGCGACACGGCGGATCTGCCTCATCGTCGCCTGCAGGTCAGCCGTCTCGGTCTTGGTCATCGTCTGCACGGCGACGAGAGCGCCGCCGCCGATCGGCACTCCCCCGACCCGTATCTGGCGTTGTGAGGCCATACGCCCAGTGTAGAGCGGCGCCGGTCAGCCGCCGGGGCTTCGCCGGCGCCGGACCGCGACGGCGGCCAACGTGACCGCAGCCAGACCCAGCACTACGAGGATGATGATCACCGGCGTAGGAAGAACTGACCCCGATCCCCCGCCGGACGTGGTGCCCGCCGCATGGCGCCCGTGCTCGCCGCCGATCGTGCTCAAAAGCGCGCGGTTGATGACATCCGGGCAGGATGTGTACTCCTTGGTCTCGGCCGGCATCACCTGCAGCGCGTGCCTGAGCTGCTGGACGGTGTAGCTCCCGGTCATGCCACCCGGGTGGGCCAGGCAGTCGTGGATCACGGGGTTGGCCGCGGACGCGGCCACCGCGGGCCCAGCCGCGAACCCGCACGCCGCGATCACCGCCACGGCCCCGAGCAGCGCGATCGTCTGCCGGCGGCGGGTGCTCATGGCCGCAAGCTTATGCGGGCGGACGCTGGACCGGCTTGAACCGAAGCCTGGCGCCAGGGGACGTCGTTATCGTGACCCGCTTGCCCGGTCCAACAAGCTCCAAGCGGCGTCTGCGCGGCCATCCTCGCCCGATCCGGGCGGCGGCGCTGGCGATCGTGATCGGAACGCTACTCGGCGCGTGCGGAGGCTCCGGTCATCTGCCGGTCGCGCCGCTGCCGCCACTGCACCCGGGGCGGGTCGGGCCCGAGACGATGTTCACGCCGTCGGTCGAGCTGCTCGCGAACCCGGTCGGCGTGCTGAACGAGCTCCAGCGCCTAGGCGTCGACACCGTGCACGTCGACCTGGCCTGGGGCAGCCTCGCGCCGGATCCCGGCTCGCGCCGGCGCCCGAGCTTCGACGCCGCCGATCCGGCCGCGTACCCGGCCGCGGCCTGGACGATCTACGACACGATCGTCCGCGACATCAAGGCGCGCGGGATGAACACGATCCTGGCGCTGTCGCCCCCGCCGCCCGCGTGGGCCTCGGCCCCGGGGGCACCGGACCCGAGGACCCAGCCGCAGTGGCGCCCGTCGGCAGCAGAGTTCGGGCAGTTCGTGCGCGCCGCCGGCATTCGCTACAGCGGGCGCTACGTGCCCGCGAGCGCCACCACGCCACTGCCGCGGGTCGACTTCTGGTCGATCTGGAACGAGCCAAACCTCGGCACCAACATCGCCCCGCAGGCGACCGACCATTCCACGGTTGAGGTCTCGCCGAGGTACTACCGGGCGATGGTCGACTCGGCCTGGGCCGCCCTGCAAGCGACCGGGCACGGCCACGACCGGATCCTGATCGGGGAGCTGGGCCCGGCGGGCGAGACCAACGGCACCGGACCCGGCAACTTCAACGCGATGGCGCCGCTGCGCTTCCTGCGCGCGCTGTACTGCGTGGGCTCCTCCTACCGCCCTCTGCGGGGCGAAGCGGCCAAGCGCCGCGGCTGCCCGCCCGATGCCGCCGGCTCGGCGGCGTTCGCCGCCGCACACCCGGGTCTGTTCCACGCCACGGCGTTCGCCGACCACCCCTACGCCCAGGGGCAGCCGCCCGACCGGGTAACGCCGGACGAACCCGACTACGCCGAGCTGGCCACGATCGGCAATCTCGAGCGAGCGCTCGACACGCTCCAGCGCGTGTACGGCTCCAAGACGAGGTTTCCGATCTACTCGACCGAGTACGGCTACCAGACCACCCCGCCCGACCGCGAGGCCGGCACCGTCGGCCCGACCAGGGCGGCCGGCTACCTCAACTGGTCGGAGTATCTGACCTGGCTCGATCCGCGGCTGCGCTCCTACGACCAGTACCTGCTGGCCGACCCCCCGGCCGGCTACTTCGCCACCGGGCTGCGGTTCGCCGACGAGGCACCCAAGCCCGGCTACGCCGCCTTTCGGTTGCCGATCTTCCTGCCCGTGCGCGCTACCAGGATCGGCCACCCGCTCGTGGTCTGGGGCTGCGTGCGCCCGGCGCACTACGCCGAGCTGACCGCACACCAGCCCCAGACCGTCGTGATCCAGTTCCGGTCGGCGTCCGGCGGGGCGTTTGCGACCGTGCGAACGGTCCCGATCACCGGTCGCCACGGGTACTTCGAGGTGCGCCAGACGTTCGCCGGCAGCGGCGCGGTGAGGCTCGCCTGGTCCTACCCCCACGGGCCTGAGATCTTCAGCCGCACGGTTGACATCACGCTCCGCTAGCCTGGCCTGCGGTCCGTATCGGCGACCGTCGCCCGCCGCGCCTCCCTCGCGACGACGCCGCAACTCTAACCACCTGGAGCTGTTATCCCGACTATGCCCAAAGACCTGAAGAAGCGCCTCATGCCCCGTGCTCCCGCGACGATCGCGCTCGGAGCAGCGCTCGCCACGATCGGCGCGGCGACCCTGCCGGCAGCCGCGTCAGCGAGCTCGTCACAGACCGCGATCATCCAGGACGACAGCGACCTGTACAACCCGGCCGGCGTCCTGGGGCAGTTCCGCGCCCTGGGAGCCAACACCGTGCGTGTGTTCGTCCCGTGGTCGCTGGTCGCGCCGAATCGGACGTCAACGAAGAAGCCGAGCTTCGACGCCACGAACCCCAGCGCGTATCCGGCCGCCAACTGGGCTCCGTATGACAACCTCGTGCGCCAGGCGAGGCTGGACGGGATCGCGGTCGATTTCACCGTCGCCGGCGCCCCGCGGTGGGCCGAAGGCTCGGGCATCCCTGCGGTCGCCACCACCAACCCCTACTACGCCTGGAAGCCCAACGCGGGCGAATACGGGCAGTTCTTGCAGGCGATCGGCAAGCGCTACAGCGGCTCGTTTACGCCGCAGGGCCAGAGCTCGCCGCTGCCCGCCGTGCGCTTCTGGTCGATTTTCAACGAGCCGAACTTCGGCCAGGACCTCGGCCCGCAGGCGATCGACGGCTCGCGCGTGTCAGTCGCGCCGATGATGTACCGCAGCCTCGTCGACGCCGGCTTCAAGGCCCTACAGTCCAGCGGCCACGGGCGCGACACGATCCTGATCGGCGAGTACGCGGCCCGGGGGATCGGGCCCGGGCGACCGACGCGAAACGCCCCGCAGGGCTACCCGGGAAACTTCAGTCAGACCAAGCCGCTTCAGTTCATCCGCACGCTCTACTGCGTCGACAGCAAGTACCGCGAGCTGCGCGCAGGCGCCGCGAGAGCGGTCGGCTGCCCCACCAGCGCCGCGGGTTCGCGCAGCTTCCGCCGGCAGCACCCCGGGCTGTTCAACGCCAGCGGCGTCGCCGACCATCCCTATCCGGACAACCTCTCCCCGGTCACCGACGGACGCAACGACCCGGACTTCGCCGCCCTCCCCGACCTCGGCCGCCTGGCGGCGGCGCTCGACCGGGTCAATCGGGTCTACGGCTCGCACAAGCGCTATCCGATCTATAACACCGAGTACGGGTACATCACCCATCCGCCTAAGAGCAGCCATTACCCGTCCCCCAGCACGGCCGCCTACTACATCAACTGGGCCGAGTACTTGAGCTTCAAGAATCCTCGCGTGGCGTCCTACATGCAGTACCTGCTCGCCGACCCGTCCCCGAGAACCGGCGCCTACAACGGCTTCGCGAGCGGGCTGGAGACATACAACGGAACCAAGAAGGCGACCTACTACGCCTTCCGGATGCCGTTCTACATGCCGCGCACCTCGTTCTCGCGCCGCCAGAGCGTCGAGGTCTGGGGGGGCGCGCGACCGGCGCCGTTCGCGCAGCTCGACGGCAACGGCGCGCAACAGGCGCAGATCCAGTTGCAGACCGGCCACAGCGGCTTCAAGACGCTGAAGACGGTCCGCCTGGCCGGTCGTACCGGCTACTTCGACGTCAGGATGAAGTTCCCCTCGAGCGGCACGGTGCGCCTGCAGTGGACCTACCCCAGCCAGGACTCGCTCCTGCCCAGCGAGGACCAAGGTCAGACCGTCTACAGCCGTACGTTCAACATCAGGGTGCATTAGACCCAGCACATCGGGAATACTGGAGCTGATGCCGTTTGGCGCGCCCGAGCTGATCTCGAGCCTTCAGGAGATCTGCGGTCGCGAGCACGTGCTGACCCATCCGCACGCGCTCGCGACCTACCGCTCCGACGGGCTGCTGCATTACCAGCAGACGCCGGTGGCGGCCGTCGTGCCCGGAAGCGCGGAGGAGGTCCAGCGGGTCGTCCGCGCTTGCTTCGAGGCTGGTGTGCCGTGGGTCGCGCGCGGCTCGGGCACCGGCCTCTCGGGGGGCGCGCTGCCGGTCGCCGACGGGGTGCTGATCGTGCTCGCGCGGCTGCGGCGGATCCTGTCGATCGATCTCGATGACTCGTTCGTGGTGGTCGAGCCCGGGGTGACCAACCTGTCGGTCTCCAAGGCAGTCGGTCCGAGCCACTTCTACCCCCCAGACCCGTCGAGCCAGGTCGTCTGCTCGATCGGCGGCAATGTCGCCGAGAACTCGGGCGGGGCGCACTGCTTCAAGTACGGCTTCACGACCAACTACGTGGTCGGCCTCGAAGTCGTCCTCTCAGACGGCTCGCTCGTGCACCTCCGGCGCGACGACCCCGGCTATGACCTGCTCGGGGCGTTCGTGGGCTCGGAAGGGACGCTCGGGGTCGCGACCAAGATCTCGCTGCGGGTGGTCCCCGCCCCCGAGAGCATCAAGACGCTGCTCGCGTTCTTCGAGGACACCGGCGCCGCGGGCGATGCCGTGTCGGCGATCGTCGAGGCGGGGCTCGTGCCCGGGGCGATCGAGATGATGGACCGGCTCTCGATCGAGGCCGCCGAGCAGGCGACCGGGGCGGGCTACCGCCGCGACGCGGGAGCAGCCCTGATCGTCGAGCTCGACGGCGCCCGCGAGCAGTGCCTGGCGGGCCTCGAGCACCTGATCGAGCTGTGCGCCGACGCCGGGGCGCTCGATGTCCGGGTGGCCCAGTCCGACGCCGAGCGAGACTTGATCTGGCGCACGCGCAAGGCGGCGTTTGCCGCGATGGGCCGGATCGCCCCCGCCTACTACGTCCAGGACGGCGTGATCCCGCGCACCCGCTTGTCGGAGGTGCTACGGCAGATCGACGCGCTGGCCGCCGACCACCAGCTGCGGGTGGCGAACGTGTTCCACGCCGGCGACGGGAACCTGCACCCGCTCGTCTGCTACGACGCGGGACGCGAAGGCGAAGCCCAGCGCGCCGAGGAGCTCGCCGGGCTGATAGTCAAGGCGTGCGTCGACGCCGGCGGCTCGATCACCGGCGAGCACGGCGTCGGCGTCGACAAGAAGGCCTACATGCCGTCGATGTTCGATGACGCCGACCTCGACGCGTTTCAACGCCTGCGCTGTGCCTTTGACCCCCGCGGACTCGCCAACCCGGGCAAGGTGATGCCCACGCCGAGGCTGTGCGGCGAGGTCCCCGGCCCCTACCGCGAGCACCCGCTCGAGCGCGCGGGCATCGCAGAGCGGTTCTGAGCATGGCCACCGTGGCGCAATCGCAGCCGCGCACGTTCGAGGATGCCGCCGCTGCCCTCGCCGAGGCGAGCTCGCAGGGCCAGACGGTCCGGATCACCGGCGCCAAGACCAAGCTCGGCTGGGGCAGGCCCACTGAGCCCGCCGACGTCGAGCTATCGAGCACCGGCCTGCAGCGGATCGTCGAGCACAACGCCGGTGATCTGACGGCGACCCTCGAGGCCGGCGTGCCGCTCGCCGACGCGCAGCGCACGTTCGCCGCCGCTGGCCAGATGCTCGCGCTCGATCCGCCGCTGGGCGACGAGCCCGGTGCGACGATCGGCGGCGTGGTGGCGACCGGCGACTGCGGTCCGCTTCGCCACCGCTACGGGGAGCCTCGCGACCTGGTGGTCGGCGCGACCGTCGCCCTCAGCGACGGGACGATCGCCCGCTCGGGCGGCAAGGTGATCAAGAATGTGGCCGGCTACGACCTCGCCAAGCTGTTCGCGGGCTCGTTCGGGACGCTCGGGATGATCCTGTCGGTCAGCGTGCGCCTGCACGCGCGGCGCACCCAGAGCACGACCGCGCTCGGGGCCTGCGAGGATCCCGACGCGCTCGGGGCCGCCGCCGTGGCGCTCTCATCGGCGCCACTCGAGCTGGAGGCGCTCGACATCGCCTGGCGCTCGGGTCGCGGCGGGCTCCTGGCGCGCTGCGCCGGGCCCGAGCACACCCGCCGGGGGCGGCGGGCGGGCCGGCTGCTCGAAGACCTGGGGCTGCACCGGGTGCAGGTCACGGACGACGATCAGCAGCTTTGGGAGCGCCAGCGGGCCGGCCAGCGCTCCAGCGAGCGCGCGGTGTTGCGGGTCGCCTCCGGCCCGACTTCGCTGCCGGCCGTGCTCCGCGCCAGCGATTCGTGCCAGGGCACGCTGGTCGGGCGCGCGGCGCTGGGCTCCTCCTACGTGGAGCTCGACCCCGACCTCGTCGCGAGGCTGCGCGAGGCGCTTCCGCCCGCGGCGGCGGCGACGCTGCTCGACGCTCCCGCCCCCGCGCGCGAGCAGCCCGACCCCTGGGGAGCGCTCGAGCGCCCCGCGCTAGAGCTGATGCGGAGCGTCAAGACGCGCTTCGATCCCAGCCGGACCTGCAATCCCGGGCTGTTCGTGGACGGGATCTGATCGGCCGTGCCCGCTTTCGACACCCAGCGCCCGCCCGAGCAGTCGGTGATCGAGGACTGCGTTCACTGCGGCTTCTGCCTCGACACGTGCCCGACCTACGTCCTGTGGGGGGCCGAGGCCGACTCGCCGCGCGGCAGGATCGTGCTGATGAGCGAGGGGCTGAAGCCGGACTCTGCCTTTTCGGAAGAGATGGTCACCCACTTCGACCGCTGCCTCGGCTGCATGGCCTGCGTGAGCGCGTGTCCGTCGGGCGTCGCCTATGACCGGCTGATCGAGCGTGTGCGTCCGCAGGTCGAGCGCCACTGGGACCGGCCGAGGTCCGAACGCGCGTTGCGACGGCTGCTGTACGAGACGCTTCCCCACCCCAAACGACTGCGGGCGCTCGTGCCGCTGCTCGAGGCGGCGCGGAAGATGGGCGTCGAGCGGCTCCCCGAGCGGGTGTCGATGCTCGCCAAGGTAGCTCCCCGTGGGGCCAGCGCCCGGACCGCGCGGACCAAGCTGCCCGAGCGCACCCCGGCAGTCGGGACGCCGCGCGGGCGCGTGGGGCTGCTGCTGGGCTGCGTGCAGCGCGTCTTCTATCCCGAGGTCCACCGCGCCACGATCGCGGTACTGGCCGCGGAGGGGTTCGAGGTGCTCGCGCCGAAAATGCCCGACTGCTGCGGCGCGCTCGAGCTCCACGGCGGCGCCGAGCCGGCCGCGGCCCAGCGCGCACGGGCGACGATCGCGGCGTTCGACGAGGCGGGGGCGACAGACGGCCTCGACCACGTCGTGGTCAACGCGGCCGGCTGTGGCTCGGCGATGAAGGAGTACGGCGAGCTGCTCGGGACCCCCGCAGCGCGAGCGTTCTCGGCCCGCGTCAAGGACGTGTGCGAACTGCTCGCCTCAGTGGAGCCGCGGGCGGCGCGCGGCCCGGTGCCACTCCGAGTGGCCTATCACGACGCGTGCCATCTCGCCCACGCACAGCGCGTGCGCGAGCAGCCCCGTGCCCTGCTGCGCGCGATTCCGGCGCTCGAGCTGGTGGAGGTGGCCGCCGAGGGCGAGGTGTGCTGCGGGTCGGCGGGCATCTACAACCTCGTGCAGCCCCAGGCGGCCGCCGAGCTGGGAGCCCGCAAGGCCCGCCACCTGCTCGACACCGGCGCGCAGGCGATAGCCGCCGGCAACCCGGGCTGCGCCGCCCAGCTCGACATGCATCTGCGCGAGCTCGGACAGCCGCTGCCGATCCACCACCCGATCGAGCTCGTCTCGCGGTCGATCGCGGCGGCGTCGCGTCCATAGGTCCGGGGTGCCGGGCCGCTTCGCCCGCGTCACGGTCCTGCTCGTGACAGTGACCCTGGTCGGATGCGGCGGGGGCTCGACCAGCCACCCCGGCTCGTCGGCGTCCGTGGCTTCCCGCACCGCGGCCTCGAGCACGACGGCCGCGGGCGCCGCAACCCGCTCCGCCGAGCGCAAGCGGCACTCCCGCACGAGCTCCGTCAGCTCCGCGAGCGCAGCGGGGGCGGGGACTCCCCGCGCGAGCACGTCGGGCACCACCCGCAGCGCCCCGCCGCCGACGCCCGCCGGGACGCCGTCGGCTCCGCCAGGCCTCGCGCCGAGCATCGGCTACGGAACCTACGAGCTCTGTGCGGGCACCTGCAGCGGCTCGGTGCCGCCGTCGATCCGGCGCCCGCTGCACCTCCCCACGGGATCCGGTGGCGCCTGCCCAGTCTCGGCCGGCAGCGGGCCCGTCCGGGCATCGCCGTCACAGCGGCTCGCGACCGAGCACTTCATCGGGAGCGCGTGGCTCGGCGCTCGGGTCACCTGGACCGCGGCCCCGGGCTACAAGGGACCGGTCCTGATTCGCGGCCGCCGGCTGGGAGGCCCAGGCGTGGTGGGGTTCGGCGAGGGACACGCTCCCTATGACGAGCTCCAGCTCCTGGACGCCGGCCAGGGCGCCCCCGCAGCCCCGAAAGGCGGGCGGGCGTGGCTTACGTTCATGCGCGTCAGGGCGGCTGGCTGCTACGCCGACCAGATCGACGGCACCAGCTTCAGCAGCGTGGCCGTGTTCAAGGTCGAAGGCTAGGAGTGAAACCGCCCCTCTTCGGGTAACTTCTCGTCTAGACGTCTGAAAGTGACGGTACGCACAACAAGGAGAGCGCATTGATCGTTCTGGGCATCATCCTGCTGATAGTCGGCTTCATCGCCAAGGTAGCGATCATCTGGACGATCGGGATCATCCTGGTAGTCATCGGGGCGGTCCTGTTCCTGCTCGGCAGCATGGGTCGCGCCGTCGGCGGGCGACGGCACTACTACTGACCGGGTGGGTTCCGCATCGGCCACACGGCCCCGCCGCATGGCCGCCGCGCCGCCTATGAGTCCATGGCTTCGACCTCGCGCTCGTACTTT
>JBPCQU010000208.1:0-3547 GCA_050997795.1 Solirubrobacteraceae bacterium
TCGCCCAGGGCGTGCTCGACGCCGTCGCCGACGAGCTCTTGGAGCCCAGCGACGAGGTGCTCGTGCTGGTCTGCGTCTGGGTCGACCCGGCGGCGTCAGACGAGACCGCCGTGCGCCAGGCCAACCGGGCCGCGGTGCGCAAGGCGATCGGCGTGGCGGTGCAGGGCCGCGACCCCGACGCGGCGCGGGCGCTGGTCGCGCGGCGCGATCAGCTGACGAGTCCGTTCTATCGGGGCGACTGACCACGTCTTGAAGATCACGGCGATCCATACGCAGCGGCTGCGCCTACCGCTAGAGCCGCCGTTCTTCGCCGCCTGGGATCCGGTGCCGCGGCGGGCGTTCGAGGCCACGATCGTGCGGGTGCAGACCGACGCCGGGCTGGTCGGAATCGGCAGCGGCGACACGATGTCCGGATTCGATCGGTTCGCCCACCTGTTCGTCGGCCGGGACCCCCGCGCGATCGCCACCCACGTGCGCACGCTCGAGACGATCTCGTTTCACGCCGGCCGCTACTGGCCGCTCGAGACGGCGCTGTGGGACCTGATCGGGCGCGCGCTTGACCAGCCGGTGGCGATGCTGCTCGGCGGCTTTAGCGATCGGCTCCCCGCGTACGCCTCATGGGGTGAGCTGCGCGGGCCCGAGCAGCGCGCGGAGGACGCGCAGGCGCTCGTCGAGCAGGGCTTTCGAGCGGTCAAGGTCAGGATCGCGCGCGGGCGCATCGACGAGGGCGTGGCGGTGGTCGCCGCGGTGCGCGCGGCGGTCGGCGACCGGCTCGACATCCTCGTCGACCTCAACCAGTGGTGGCGCATGGCCGGCGACATCGAGGCCGGGCTCGGGCCGGTCGACGCGCGGCGGACGATCGAGCGCTTGCGCGAGCATGGCGTGCTGTGGGTCGAGGAGCCGCTGCCCGGAGACGACCGCGAGGGGATGCGCCGGCTGCGCCAGAGCACCGGCGTGCGCATCGCGGGCGGTGAGATGGCGCGCACCTTCGAGGATCTACGCCTGGCGCTCGAGGCCGACGCGCTCGACGTCTATCAGCCCGACGTCGTGCTGGCCCTCGGGATGTCCAGCGTTCGCACGTTCGCTGAGCTCGCGCTGCGGCGCAACCGCTGGTTCACGCCCCACACCTGGACCAACGGCATCGGCCTGCTGGCCAACCTCCACGTCTGCGCCGGGGTGGGCGGCGGGCCCTACATCGAGTTCCCCTACGACCCTCCGGGCTGGACGCCCGAGCGGCGCGACTTCATGCTCTCCGAGCCGGTCATGATCGACCGCGACGGCATGCTCAGGGTTCCCGTCGCCCCCGGGCTGGGGGTCGAGCTCGACGAATCGGCGA
Source organism: Solirubrobacteraceae bacterium (assembly GCA_050997795.1). Lineage (GTDB taxonomy): Bacteria > Actinomycetota > Thermoleophilia > Solirubrobacterales > Solirubrobacteraceae > Palsa-465. Next base: position 1,337 of record JBPCQU010000208.1, read on the forward strand.
TCGAGTCCCACTGGTTGAGATGAGACGCGTCGGCTTCATCGGCCTGGGCAACATGGGCGGCCCGATGTGCGGCCATCTGCTGCAGGCGGGGTTCGAGGTCAGCGCCTTCGACCTCGACGGGACGGCGCTCGAGCGCCTGCGGGCCGCCGGAGCCCGGGCCGCGGCGTCGGCGGCGGACTGCGCCCACGGCGCCGAGGCGGTGGTCACGATGCTCCCCGCGCCAGCGCAGGTCGAGCAGGTCCTGCTGGGGGAGGGCGGGGTGATCGCCGCGCTGGCGCCCGGCGCCGTCGCGATCGACATGAGCACGAGCTCGACCGAGGTCGGCCGGCGCGTGCTCGCCGCCGCGGCCGCCCGCGGGGTCGAGGTCCTCGACGCGCCGGTCGCCGGACAGGTGAGCGGCGCCCGGGCGGGGACGCTGTCGATCTACGTCGGCGGCGAGCAACGCGTGTTCGAGCGCGCGCGGTTGCTGCTAGGGGCGATGGGCGACCCGGAGCGCATCTTCCATCTGGGCCCCAGCGGCGCCGGTTACACGGTCAAGCTGCTGCTCAACCTGTTGTGGTTCGTCCAGTCGGTCGCGACCGGCGAGGTGCTGAGCGTCGGCGTGCGCGCGGGCGTGCCGCTCGAGAACCTGCACGCGGCGCTGGTCGGCTCTCCGGCCAACTCGAACTTCCTCGAGCATGACGTGCGCCCGCTGCTCGAGGCCGGTGACTACGACGAGGGCTTCCCGATCAGGCTCGTGACCAAGGACCTCGGTCTCGCGGTGGACCTCGCGCGCGATGTCGGCGTGCCGGTTGAGCTGATGGCGCTCGTCGAGCAGATCCACCGCCGCGCCCGCGCGCGCTACGGCGACGAAGCCGGCGAGATCTCAGCGATCCGCCTGTACGAGGATCTCGCCGGGGTGCAGCTGCGCCTGCCGCCAGCGGTCGGCTAGCTTTCAAAAGGGCAGAACTGAAACGGCGAAAGGAAACGCATGGACCGGCAGGAGACCGAGCAGCTGTGGGGCGGTGAGACCACCAAGGCGGTGGGCAACTTCCCGGTGTCGGGCGAGACCGTGCCGGTGCCGGTGCTCCGCTGGCTCGGGCGGATCAAGAGCGCCGCGGCGCGCGTCAACGCGGAGCTCGACCTGCTCGACTCAGAGCTGGCCGAACGGATCGTCGCCGCCGCCGACCAGGTGGCCAGCGGGTCTCACGACGGCCAGTTCCCGATCGACGTCTTCCAGACGGGCTCTGGCACGTCCACCAACATGAACGCCAACGAGGTGATCGCCAACCTGGCGGGCGAGGGCGCTCACCCCAACGATCACGTCAACATGGGCCAGTCCTCCAATGACGTGTTCCCGTCCGCGGTGCACCTCGCGGCGCTGGACGAGGCCACCAATGACCTTCTGCCCGCGCTCGAGCAGCTCGAGGCCGCGTTCGCGACCAAGGCCGACGAGTTCGCCGAGATCGTCAAGTCCGGCCGCACGCACCTGATGGACGCGGTGCCGGTCACGCTCGGCCAGGAGTTCTCGGGCTACGCCGCGCAGATGCGGCTCGCCGCCCGCAGGATCAACGGAGCGCTGCCCCAGGTCGCGCAGATCCCGCTCGGAGGCACCGCCACCGGCACCGGGCTCAACACCCACAAGGAGTTCGCCGCCCGGGTCCGCGCACGCCTGACCGAATGCAGCGGGCTCGAGATCAGGGCGCCCGAGGACCCGTTCGAGGCCCAGGGCAACCGTGACGCGCTCGTCGAGCTGTCGGGAGCGCTCAAAGTCACCGCTGTCTCGCTGACCAAGATCGCCAACGACCTCGCGATGATGGGCTCAGGCCCCCGGGCCGGGATCGGCGAGCTGCTGCTGCCAGAGCTCCAGAAGGGCTCCTCGATCATGCCCGGCAAGGTCAACCCGGTGATCCCCGAGGTCGTGCTCCAGGTCTCCGCGCAGGTGATCGGCAACGACGCCGCGGTCACGATCGGCGGCTTGCAGGGCAACTTCGAGCTCAACGTTCGCGTGCCCCTGATCGCGCGCAACCTGCTCGAATCGATCCGGCTGCTCGCCTCGACGGCGCGGATCTTCGCCGAGAAGTGCGTCGACGGGATCAGGGCGGACGAGGACGGCTGCCATCGCTCGGCCGAGTCGACGCTCGCCGCAGCCACGGCGCTGAACCCCTACATCGGCTACGACAAGGCGGCCGAGATCGTCAAGGAGGCGGCGGACTCGGGCCGGATGCTGCG
>JBPCQU010000040.1:0-4466 GCA_050997795.1 Solirubrobacteraceae bacterium
CTGCTCGTACGTCTGCCCGCTGGCGTAGATCCCCATGTGCGACAGCGAGCTCGCCGGCAGCAGCCCCCGCAGCAGGTCGAGTGCCTTGGCCTTGATCGCGCGAGCGTGGGCGGCCTCGGGCTCCTCGAGCGCGCGCGGATACTTCTCCTGCGCCCAGGCGGTCACCCGCGGCAGGGCATCGGCGTAGATCCCGAACAGCTCGTCCATCGTGCGCGGGTAGGCCGGCCCCAGCTCGGGGTCTGAGTAATAGCGGTATCTTGGGTGGGCGGGATCTCTTGCGGGCATCGGCGCGTCGTAGGCGATGTAGCGCGTCGACTGCTCGAGGTAGGCCCCGAGGCGCGGGCGCTGGAGCACCTTGGTGAGGACGTTCGAGACCCATTCGCAGGCCACGTGCGCGCCGCCCAGCTGCGCCACCGAATCGTCGCCATAGCCGAGGAAGATGCGCTCGTAGAGCTGCGCCGCGCGGTCGGGCTCGGCGCTGCCGCGCGGGGCCTCACCGGTCTCACCGGGTTGGCCGGCGGGAGGGAGGTCTGAGGCGAACTCGTCGAGCAGCAGCCGGCGCAGCGTGCCGGGGTAGCGCGAGTAGCGCGCGAACAGCGCCCCCTTGAGCGTCTCGGGCAGCTCGGTGAGCGCGAACACCGGCCGCTCGAGGTTCGTGCAGTGCGCGCTCAGCAGGGCGCGCTCGGCGTCGGTGAAGCTCTCGGTCGGGTACTCCACGGGCGCTCGATCGTACCGGCGCCCTCGGCGGTCCCCCGCTGGAGTTTGACGCCCGACGCCTGCGCAACCCGAGGTTGGTCGTTTAAGCGAAGCATGCGTTCGCTTTTTCGACCAGCCTCTGCTCTAGACTCTTCGATACGCGTGCGTACCACACCCCTCGCAGAACACGTCGACGTGCTGATCGTCGGGGCCGGGCTGTCGGGGATCGGCGCCGCCTGCCACCTGCAGCGCCGCTGCCCCGATAGGACCTACGCGATCCTTGAGGCGCGCGAGCGGATCGGCGGCACCTGGGACCTGTTCCGCTATCCGGGCGTCAGGTCTGACTCCGACATGCACACGCTGGGCTATTCGTTCCGGCCCTGGAAGCAGGCCGAGGCGATCGCCGACGGCGCTTCGATCCTGAGCTACGTCCGCGACACGGCGCACGACCACGGCGTGCAGGACAAGATCAGGCTGGGTCACCGGGTGCTCGCCGCAGCGTGGTCCAGCGCCCAGGCGCGCTGGGACGTCACCGCGCAGAGGACCGACACCGGCGAGACGGTCCACTTCAGCGCCGGGTTTCTCCTCATGTGCAGCGGCTACTACAACTACGAGCAGGGCTACACGCCTGACTTCCCCGGCGCCGACCGCTTCGCGGGCCAGTTCGTCCATCCCCAGCACTGGCCGCAGGACCTCGATTACGCGGGCAAGCGAGTGGTCGTGATCGGCAGTGGCGCGACCGCCGTGACGCTCGTCCCGTCGATGGCGCGCAGCGCCGCGCACGTGACGATGCTCCAGCGCTCGTTGAGCTACGTGATCACGCTCCCGACCGAGGATCCGATCGCCGAGGCGCTGCGGCGCGTGCTGCCCCCGATGGCCGCCTACCAGGCGACGCGCTTCAAGAACGTGGCGCTGATGACGCTCAGCTACCAGCTCAGCCGCCGCCGACCGCTGCTCGCCAAGGCGATCATCCGCAAGGGCGTCCAGCGCCAGCTCCCCGACGGCTTCGACGTCGACACCCACTTCAAGCCGAGCTACAACCCGTGGGACCAGCGGATGTGCGTCTGCCCCGACGGCGACCTGTTCCGGGCGCTGCGCTCAGGGAGCGCCTCGATCGTCACCGACCAGGTGCAGACGTTCACCGAGACCGGGATCCGGCTGCGCAGCGGGGCCGAGCTCGAGGCCGACATGATCGTCACTGCCACCGGTCTGAACCTGGTCGCGCTCGGGGGTATCGGGATTACGGTCGACGGCCGCGAGCTCGATCTTCCGAGCCGCCTCACGTACAAGGGGATGATGCTGAGCGGGGTGCCGAACGCCGCGATGGCGATCGGCTACACGAACGCCTCCTGGACGCTGAAGTGCGACCTGACGTGTGAGTACGTCTGCCGCCTGCTGAACCACATGGCCGCCCACGGCTACCGGCAGGCCGTCGCCGTACACGACGAGTCGGTGATCACCGAGCCGCTGATCAACCTCGACTCCGGCTACGTGCTGCGCTCGGTCGACGAGTTCCCCCGTCAGGGGGCGGAGCGCCCCTGGCGGCTGCACCAGAACTATGCGCTGGACGTGATCGAGCTCAGGCGCGGCGAGCTGGAGGACGGCGTGATGCGCTTCTCGCGCGGAGCCTCAGGGCAGGAGCCGCCTTCCGCGGCGGCCGACGCGCCCGTGCCGGTAGCGGCCAACGGCTGACCGGCGCGGCTCAGAAGATCCCGGTGAACGCCCGCCCGGCGTGCGCGACCAGCTCAAACAGCGGCGTGGGGAAGACGCCGAAGAACACGCTCGCGGCGCCGAACAGGACCGCGATGAACGTCACCTCGTTGAAGCGGTCCGACCGCGCGAGCTGATCGGCTTCCGGAGAGCCGCCCGCGATCGGCGCGAGCATGCCGACACCGCTCGTCCGCGCGGCCCCCGACGCCAGCGCGGGCGCCGGCGTCGGCGCGCTCATCCAGATCGCCGCGACCACCCGCAGGTAGTAGCCGAGTGAGACCATCGCGCCGATCACGAGCACGACGCCGAGCCAGGTGTAGTCGCCGTTGACGAGCGCGTGGATGAGCTGAAACTTGCCGATGAAGCCGACGGTCCCCGGGATGCCCGCGAGCGACAGCATCGCGATCGTCATCGGCCACGCCAGCCACGGGCTCCGGGCGCCAAGTCCAGAGAGCGCGCCGAGCATCTCGTCGCCGTCGGCGCGCTCGTTCTGGAGCCCGACGATCACGGCGAAGGCCGCGATGTTCATGAATAGGTAGACCGCGAGGTACAACACGGTGGCGTCGATTCCAAGCCGCGTCCCCACGACGACCCCGGCGAGCATGTAGCCGGCTTGCGCGACGCCGGAGTAGCCGAGCATCCGCTTGAGCGAGGATTGCTGCAGCGCGCCCACGTTGCCGACCACGATCGTGATCGCCGCGACCGTCGCCAGCGCCGGTCCCCACGTGACCTGCGCGCTGATCACGGCGACGTAGAAGAAGCGCAGCAGGACCCCGAACGCCGCCGCCTTGGTTGCGGTGGCCATGAACGCCGTGATCGGCGTCGGCGCGCCCTCGTAGACGTCGGGGGTCCATTGGTGAAACGGCGCCACCGAGGCCTTGAACGCGAACCCGACGATCACCAGCGCGATCCCGGTCAGCAACATCGGGTCGCCGAGCAGGCCGCCGGCGATACTCCCGGTCGAGATCGCGTTGGCGATCTGAGCGAACTGGGTCGAGCCGGTGGAGCCATAGATCAGCGCCAGGCCGTAGGCCAGCGTCGCCGACCCGACCGACCCGATCACCAGGTACTTCAGACCCGATTCGAGCGAGCCCTCGCGCCGGAACTCCGACGCGCACAGGATGTACAGCGGGATCGAGAGCAGTTCGAAGCCGATGAACAGCGTGACCAGCTCCTGGGCCGAGACGAGCACCGCCATGCCGAGCACGCTGAACAGCAGCAGCGCATGATATTCGCCGTGGCCGGCGCTCGGCGGCGCCGGTGTGCGCAGCGAGATCACCACGCACGCGATCGCCGCGACCGCGAAGATCAGGTCGAGGATCAGCGCCAGGTCATCGACCCGCAGCGCGCTGGAGATGATCGACGCCTGGTGGTGAAAGCGCGCTATCTCGAAGGCGATCGTGATCGCCAGCGTCAACACCGTCAGCGCCGGCACCACTCGCTCGCGTACGCCGGCGGGGCGGAGCAGGCCGACCAGCAGCACCACGAGCGCGCCGCCGGCCAGGATCACGAACGGCGAGAACGACGCCCAGTCGATGTGGGGGCCCTTGAGGTGGTGGGCGAACACGCTGAGCAGCAACGGGTGCGCGAAGCTCATGGCGTGCTCCTGCTCGCGGTCAGCGGCGCGTAGCTGGTCCAGCCGGCGGCGGCGATCGCCCCCGGGTGTCGCTGCTGCAAGCGGGCGGCCGCGATCGAGCCGCGCAGCGATGGCTCGGAGCGCCGCAGCCCGAACTGCGGATAGAAGGCGAGCACCAGGATCACGGCGACGATCGGGGCGATCGCCACGGCATCGCCGAGCCCGATGTCCCTCGAGGTGACGCGCGGTCCGACGCGGTTGTGCATCGAGCGGATGTAGAGCCGCAGCGCGTACACCGCGGCCCCGACGACCCCGAGCGAGGCCACCATCGCCATCGCCAGCTTGGCCTTGAACACCCCGAGCAGGATCATGAACTCACCCACGAAGTTCGACGAGCCCGGCATCGCCAGCGTCGCCAGCGCGATGATCAAAAACAGGCTCGCGAGCACCGGCGCGCGGAAGGCGATCCCGCCCATGTCGGCGA
>JBPCQU010000229.1:0-2561 GCA_050997795.1 Solirubrobacteraceae bacterium
GACCATCTGTGGGCTGAGACGCTCGAGGTCAACGTCGCCAAGCTCTCCGACGAGGAGCGCGAGAAGATGCTCAAGGAGCTGCGCAAGAGCTTCCAGGCTGACATCGACGACACCGAGGCCTACATCGAGGACGCGGCCGAGCGCATGCGTCAGGTGTGGGACCTGTTCAAGACGATGAAGCCCAAGGACGTGATCAACGACGAGACCACGTTCCGTGAGCTGCGCGATCGGTTGGGCTCTCCCTACGGCTTTGGCGAGTATTTCCGCGGCGGCATGGGCGCCGAGGCGGTCCGGGATCTCCTCCAGCAGGTCGACCTCGACGCCGAGGCCGCCGACCTCCAGGAGCAGGTCAAGACGGCCAAGGGCCAGAAGCAGGCCCGCGCGGTCAAGCGGCTGAAGGTCGTCTCGGCCTTTCTACAGTCGGGCAACAAGCCCGAGATGATGGTGCTCGAGGCCGTCCCGGTGATCCCACCCGAGCTGCGTCCGATGGTCCAGCTCGACGGCGGACGCTTTGCCACCTCGGACCTCAACGACCTCTATCGCCGCGTGATCAACCGCAACAACCGCCTCAAGCGGCTGCTCGACCTCGGCGCGCCGGAGATCATCGTCAACAACGAGAAGCGGATGCTCCAGGAGTCAGTCGACGCGCTGTTTGACAACGGCCGGCGCGGGCGTCCGGTCACCGGACCGGGCAACCGGCCGCTGAAGTCGCTGTCGGACATGCTCAAGGGCAAGCAGGGCCGCTTCCGTCAGAATCTGCTCGGCAAGCGCGTGGACTACTCGGGCCGCTCGGTTATCGTCTCGGGCCCGTCACTGCGCCTGCACCAGTGCGGCCTGCCGAAGCTGATGGCGCTCGAGCTGTTCAAGCCGTTCATCATGGCCCGCTTGGTCGAGCGCAAGTCGGCGCAGAACATCAAGGCGGCCAAGAAGATGGTCGACTCGATGATCCCCGAGGTCTGGGACGTGCTCGAGGAGGTCATCCACGAGCATCCCGTGCTGCTCAACCGCGCGCCGACGCTTCACCGCCTGGGCATCCAGGCCTTCGAGCCGGTGCTCGTCGAGGGCAAGGCGATCCAGGTCCACCCGCTCGTCTGCCACGCGTTCAACGCCGACTTCGACGGCGACCAGATGGCTGTCCATCTGCCGCTGTCGGCCGAGGCGCAGGCCGAAGCGCGGATCCTGATGCTGTCGGCCAACAACATCCTCTCGCCCGCCCACGGCGCGCCGCTGGCGACGCCAGCCCAGGACATGGTCCTGGGCGCCTACTACCTGACCTACGGGCCGGAGGGCAAGGCGCTTTCGGACATCGATCCCGCCACCCAGAAGCCGCGGCCGCACGTGTTCCGCACCGCCCAGGAGGCGGAGTGGTCATACGAGCACCGCGTCGTCAAGCTGCATGACCTGGCCGAGTACCGGCCACTCGGCCGCGTGGGTGGCCACGTGCTGACGACCGTCGGGCGGATCATCTACAACGACAAGATCGAGCGCGCGCTCGAGGAGGCGCTCGGCGACCAGTTCGACCCGAGCACCTACGAGTTCATCAACCGCTCGATGAAGAAGAAGGACACCACCAAGCTGGTGGACGACCTGGTGCAGCGCTACGGAGCGCCGTCGATCTCGCAGGTGCTCGACGCGTTCAAGGACGTGGGCTTTGAGTACGCGACCCGCGCGGGTGTGACGATCTCCAAGAACGACGTCCAGACGCCCCCGAACAAGGCCGAGATCCTGGGACGCTACGAGCACGAGCTGACCACGATCGAGGCCCAGTACGAGGACGGAGAGATCACCCAGGAGGAGCGCCACGAGGCGGTCACGGGCCTTTGGGATCGCGCCACCAACGAGGTCGGAGAGGCGCTCTACGGCCACCTCGAGGAGATGAACCCGATCTTCATGATGGCCAACTCGGGCGCCCGCGGATCGTTCTCGCAGATCCGGCAGCTCGCCGGGATGCGGGGACTGATGGCCAACCCGAAGGGGGAGATCATCGAGCGCCCGATCAAGGCCAACTTCATGGAGGGGTTGACCGTGCTCGAGTACTTCATCTCCACCCACGGGGCGCGCAAGGGCCTAGCCGACACCGCACTGCGCACCGCTGACTCGGGCTACCTGACGCGCCGGCTGGTCGATGTCTCCCAGGACGTGATCATCCGCGCCGAGGACTGCGGCACCGAGGAGTTCATCGAGAGCCCGGTGTTCCAGCTCGAGGTCGATCCCGAGACCCGCCGGCTGCGCCCGACGGGCGAGGTCAACGGTGACCTGGTCGGCCGGATCGCCGCCCGCGACCTGAAGACCAAGCGCGGCCGCGTGATCGTCGAGAAGGGTCAGGAGATCGATCGCGCCGAGCTCGCCGATCTGGTCGAGGCGTGGCGCGACGACACCGACAAGGGCCACGTGATCACGGTCCAGGTCCGCTCGGTGCTGAAGTGCCAGGCGCCGACCGGGGTCTGCCAGGCGTGCTACGGCCGCGCGATGGCGACCGGCAACGTCGCGCAGATCGGTGACGCGGTCGGGATCATCGCCGCGCAGTCGATCGGCGAGCCGGGCACCCAGCTGACGATGCG
>JBPCQU010000058.1:0-3052 GCA_050997795.1 Solirubrobacteraceae bacterium
AAGCCCTCTGTCGGACTCGAACCGACGACCCCTTCCTTACCATGGAAGTGCTCTACCAGCTGAGCTAAGAGGGCGATCGGGCCAGCGTATCGGGTCCCGGGCGGCGGGAGGCCGAGCGTGGCTAGGCCCCGTAGGCGGCGCGCAGCAGTGTCATCATCTGGGGGGCGCTCGAGGGTCCGATCGGGGAGCCGCTCGAGTCCGCGAAGCCGATTTCGAGGTGGGGGCCGCTGGAGATGCCGACGATCCCGTAGCCGACCTGGGAGATCACCTGGCCCTGGCCGACATGAGTGCCCACGGCAACCCAGTTGCCTGGCCCGGCGTGGCCGTAGTAGACGTAGTCGTAGCCGGAGAGCGGGCTGTCGCAGTGGATCACCGGCGCAGACGGACCGAAGCCGCCGATCCCGTGCAAAACGACCGTGCCCGAGCAGACGGCGAGCTCCGGCGTCCCGCCCGGCGCCGAGATGTCGACGCCGTCGTCGAGTGACCAGGTTGCCGGCGGTGAGACGTCACCCTTGGGCATCGGGAAAGTGAAGCCGCCGCTGCTAGAGCCGTGAACCGGGGCGCTCGGAGAGCCGGCCGACGGGCCAGAGGAGCTGGACGCCGACTGCTGCGCCGCCGACTGCGCGGCTTGGAGCTTGGCCAGCTGCTGTCGGAGGGAGGACACCTGACCCTGCGCGGCCGACAGCTGACCCGCTCTGGCGTCGCGAACTCGGGTCGCGGCGATCTGCTGCGAGACCAGCGACAGCCGCGCGCGATCGACCCGGTTGCGCTCATAGAGGACGTCGGTTGTCAGCCGCTGCTGGCGCTGCGACAGCGCGCCGAGCCGGGTAGCCTGGGCGGCGACGGCCCTGCGAGCAGCGCGCACCTGGCCGACGATCCGGGCGTCGTGATTGCCGATCCGCTCCGCGAACGCGAGCCGCTCGAGCAGGTTGTTGAAGCCGGTTGACTCGAGTACGACGCTGACCAGATCCGGGCGATCGGCCTCATAGCTCCCGACCATCTGCTGGGACAGCACGCGCTCCGCTCGGGCCTCGGACGCCTCGAGCTGCGCCAGCCGCCTGCGTGCCGCGGTCAGCTCGTCACGGAGCCTGAGCAGCTCGGCGCGCTTGGCGTCGAGGTCGCTCTGAAGGCGCGAGATCTGACCCTCGAGCGCAGAGATGCTCCCCCCCAGCCGGTCGACCTGCCGGTTGGCCGAGCCGACAGCGCCGGCGAGCGCGGAGACCCGGCCCTGCCCAGCGCCGATCCGTTGTTGCAGCTGACTCGTGCTCGCGGCGCGGGCGGGCGGCGAGCCGGCGGTCACGAGTCCGGCTCCTACCAGCGCCAGAACCGCCGCCGAGATGGCGCCGGCGGTCCGGGTGGATGGCGTCTTTCGGCTTGGCATCGAGGCAGGCAAGGAGAGGCGGTCAAGGTAACACGGCGCCCTTGAGCCACCCGCGCCATGCGCGGTGGTGCACGAAAACGTGCAGGGGGAGGAAGACGCGGCCCGGCTAGGACCGGGCGGGGCGGACGCGACCACAAGCCGGTCGGCTACGCGCGGTCGATCTGCACCACGTGCAGGTCCCGCGGCGCCCCCTCGGCCCGCAGGCGCTTAGCGCGCCCCACGCTCAGTCCCTGGAGGTCGATCCGCGCCAGCAGCGCTTCTGAGACCAGCACCTGATCGGCCTTGGCGGCGGCGCTGACGCGTGCGGCGATGTTGACGTCGACGCCGAGGTAGTCGCCCCCGAGCTTGCGCGGGGAGCCCCAATGAATTCCCGCCCGCATGCGAGGCGTGTGGCCGTCGAGGTCGATCAGGCCGACGGCGGCTTGCGCGGCGAGGGCAGCGTCGATCGCCGGGCGCGGCGCGAGGAAGGTCGCCATCAGCCCGTCGCCGAGCCGTTTCACGATCCGCCCGTCGTTCTCGCTGACCGCGGCCTCAACGCTGGTCCCCACCGCTCTCAGCAGCTCGAGCGTGGCGGCGTCGCCCGCTTTGAGCGCCCAACCCGAGAAGCCGACCAGGTCAGTGAACATGATCGCCATCTCACGCCCCCCGTGGCCCCTGCCCGCGGCCTCAGACAGGGACTGCCAGACCTGGAGGCCCGCGAGCCCGAGCTCCTGCGCGAGGCTCTTGCGTTGCGGCTGCAGCGCCGAGACGCCGCGCGCGACCACCTCAACCGTCTGCGTCCCCGCGGTCGAGAGCGGATCGCCGAAGCGCTCGTCGCCCGGCAGGCGCCGACGAAGCGCCTCGGCGGCGGTCAGCAGCGCCGGCTGGGTATCGACCCGAAGCGCGAGGCGGCGCAGCCGTTTCGCCTTCTCAGCGGGCTCTTCGGGTCCGTCGGGAAGCTCTGGTTCGCCGGATTCCATCAGCAGGTGCGTGGCCGCTCGGGCCTCGATGGCGGGACCAGGATTCGAACCTGGGAAGGCAGAGCCATTGCGTTTACAGCGCAACCCCTTTGACCGCTCGGGAATCCCGCCTGGGCGGCGCTGAGTCTAGCGTCGGGGACCTCGAACGCAGCGGCTCGCCGGGCTCGACTCGTGCTCGGAGTACTTTGGGCCGCAGAGCACGATCCGCGTCGTGCCGGCCACCTCGCGGGCCGGGATGAACCAGCGGCGTCCGTCGCCGACGAGGACGAAGAGAAAGTCGTAGCGGACGGATCGAGGTACTTGACGAGTCCGCTCCAGCTCCGGTTGCCGCCCCGAGTGCAGACAGCGACGTCCCAGCGTCTCTTCCGAAAGCAGGTCGACGTCTTGACCTGGACGCGTACGAGGCCGGTGCCCCAGTCGGCGATCACGTCGAAGTCTGGGCTATGGAACACCGGCATGAAAACCGCTGCTCCGCGGGCGCCGAACCACAGCATCGCCGAGCGCTCGCCTTGATCGCCCTGACCGCGCGGATCCCGTCTGACGATCTCTACGGCCAGAACATACGTTCTGGTCCGGACGGACCGGCCTACGACGCGTCGCGCAGCCGCTGCGCTTCGGGCAGCGCCTCGAGCTTCTTGAGCGTGTGGTTCTCGATCTGTCGGATCCGCTCGCGGGTGACGTTGAACGCCCGACCCACCTCCTCGAGGGTGTA
>JBPCQU010000276.1:0-21478 GCA_050997795.1 Solirubrobacteraceae bacterium
ACTCGCGCAGTTGCCGGCAAAGAGCTCGGCCCCGAGTTGCGCGCTCGGGTTCGACGGCTCCTGCGTCGGATGCACGATCCCGGACTGGGGCTGTGCGTGCGTGGGGCCGGCGCCGGCGCCGGCGAGCAGACACAGCGCGAGCAGGAGGATGATGCGCCGGGCCGTGGTCATGACTGGCGGCAGAGGGGGAACAGGGCCAGGCCGACGGCGCTCATGATGATGATCGCCAGCGCGAGCGGGTTGACCGTCATCCCGATCGTGGCCAGGAAGTGCCTGCGCCCGGCGGGCGGCTCGCTGCCCGCCTCGCGCGTGGTCCGATAGACCTGGATCGCGGCGAGCTGGGCGAGGACGGCGACCAGCGCCCCCGCGATTGCGAACGCCAGCGCCCAGGCGTGGACTGACACCTGCCAGCGGGCGTCGGGCGAACTGCACCGGGCCAAGCCGAACGCGAGCCCGGCGACGAACTGGACCGCCCAGGCCAGCGCTCCCCCCAGGACGCCGAACCAGACCAGCACGTTTGAGTCGGCCCACCTGGTCATGGCGAAGGGCATTCTGGTCATAGCGACGGTGAGAGCTGGGTGAGGACCACGAACACCGCCAGCGCGTTGACCACGTGCCAGTACAGAGCGACGGTGCGCACGCCGGTCACCCGGTAGTTGGTGAGCCCGCCGGTTGACACGCGCCACAGCACCCCCGCCACGAGCAGGATGCCGAGCAGCACGTGAGCGTGGTGGACGGCGAGCATCGTGAAGTAGATCGAGCCGTATGCCGTGGCCTGGGGGCTGAACTGGTTGTAGTCGTGTATGAACAGGAGCACCTGGGCGGCGAGGTAGCAGCACTGCACCACCAGCGCGGCCCCCAGCATCCACGCTGTCCTGCTGCGCAGGCCGGCCCGCGCGGCCCGGGCGGCGAGCAGCATCGGCACGCTGGTCGTGATCAGCACCGCGGTCGCGATCAACGGCAGCGCCACCGAGGGCGCCTTGATGTGAGCGGGGGGCCAGGCCCGGGCGTCGAAGTCGAGGTAGAAGTAGGTCGCCAGAAGCGTCCCGAACAGCGTCACCTCGGCGCACAGGAAGAGGGCCATCCCCCACCACCCGTTCGGCTGCGCGCGCCGCTCGCGGGCCACGCCCGCGGCCGCCGCCGCGCTGCGCGCGCGCATGCTGCGGGTGACCTGGCTCACTTGGCCGGCGCTCCCGGCTCCTGGGAGTGCCACGCGAACAGCACCAGCAGTCCGACGACCAAGAATCCCGCGGCGATCGTGATGTGGTTGAGCAGCAGCATCGCGAACATGCCGGTCATCAGCAGCGCGGCCAGCGGCGGCCAGCCCGAGGAAGAGGGCATGGCCAGGATCTCGTCTAACTCGGCGTCCTGGACGGTGCTGGCCGGCGTCTCGTGCCCGAGTTCGAGCACTCCTTCGCCGAGGTCGAGTCTGCGGTTGTCGCGCTCGCGGTCCTCGCGGTCCCACATCGCGTACGGGCTCGAGACGGTCGGGATCAGCGCGTAGTTGTACGGCGGTGGCGGAGAAGTGGTGGCCCATTCGAGCGTGTCCCCACCCCACGGGTCGTTGCCGACCCGCGGACCCTTGAACAGGCTGACGAAGAGATTGACGACGATCAGGACGAGCCCGATCGCGAGCACGTAGGAGCCGATCGACTCGAGCAGGTTCAGCCCCGTCCACCCGAACCCGCCCGAGTAGGTGTAGACGCGTCTAGGCATCCCGAGCAGGCCGAGGATGTGCATCGGGAAGAACGTCACCAGCGTCCCGAAAAAGGTCATCCAGAAGCTCGTCTTCCCCAGCCCCTCGTGGTACATGCGCCCGGTGACCTTGGGAAACCAGTAGAACATGCCGCCGAGGATCGGGAACACGGCCGCGCCGAAGATCACGAAATGGAAGTGGGCGACGATGTAGTAGCTGTCCTCGACCTGCTGGTCGAACGGGATCGCCGCGACGGTGATCCCCGACAGGCCGCCGATGATGAAGAAGACGATGAAGCCGACGATCCACAGCAGCGGCGTCTTGAACTCCGGGGTCCCGGTCAAGATCGTGGTGATCCACGCGAACAGCTGGATCGCCGACGGGATCACGATGATCAGGCTGGCGGCGGCGAAGTAGATCGTCGTCACGGTCGCCAGCCCGACCGCGAACATGTGGTGCACCCAGACGCCGAAGCCGAGGAACGCCACCAGGATCTCCGACAGCGCGACCAGGGGAAAGAACACCATCCGTCGGTGCACGAAGGTGGGGATGATCGAGGTCGCGATCCCGAACGCGGGCAGGATGATGATGTAGACCTCGGGGTGGCCGAAGATCCAGAACAGGTTCTGCCACAGGATCGGATCGCCGCCGTGCGCGGCGTCATAGAAGTGAAACCCGAGCATCCGATCGAGCTCGAGGAACAGCGTCGCCACGCTGAGCGCCGGCAGCGCGAACACGAGCGCGAAGGAGACCGCCAGGAACGCGTAGCAGAACAGCGGCATCCGGTTCAGTGACATCCCGGGCGCGCGCAGCTTGAAGATCGTCACGATGAAGTTGATCGCCGACGCGGTGCTGGCGATCCCGTTGAAGATCAGCCCGAGCCCGTAGAAGTCGATGTTGTTGCCGGGGCTGAAGGCCTTCGACGCGAGCGGCACGTAGTCAAACCAGCCCGCGTTCGGGGCGTGGCCGCCCGCCAGCCCCGCGTACATGAACAGCCCCGAGCCGAGGAAGATCCAGTAGGAGAGGGCGTTCATCCGTGGGAACGCCATGTCCCGCGCCCCGATCATCAGCGGCACGAGGTAGTTCCCGAACGCCCCCGTCGTCATCGGGATCACGAACAGGAAGATCATCGTGATCCCGTGCATCGTGAACACCTGGTCGTAGGCCTGAGGCGAGAGCAGGTGCTGATGGGGTCCGATCAGCTGCGTGCGGATCAGCAGCGCCTCCACCCCGCCGGCGCCGAAGAACGCCAGCGCGGTGAAGAAGTACATGAGCCCGATCCGCTTGTGGTCGGTGGTCGTGATCCAGCCCACCAGGCCGGGCCGCTCGGCCCAGATTCGATCCAGACGATCGATGTGGCGCTGGCCTCGTGGCGTGACTACGGTCGCCATGGCTAGCGCAAGCCTTCCAGGTAGGTGACGATCGAGCCCACGGCCGACGCCGAGAGGCCGAGGTCGGGCATCCGGCTACCCGGCTTGACCGTTTGGGGGTACCGGATCCAGTGGGCCAGGCTGGGCGGGTTGTTGGGGATCGTCGCGGCGGCGAGCATCGAGCGCGTGGCCAGATGGGTCAGGTCAGGGCCGACCAGGCCCTGCGCCGAGGTGCCACGAATCATGTGACAGCTCGCGCACTGGCTGGTCATGAACAGCTGCTTGCCGGCCTGGGCGGCGGCGCTCGCCGGCGCCGGCGCGGGACGCGCCATGTTCGCCAACCAGGCTCGATACGCCGTCGCTGGCTGAGCCACGACCTCGAGCGACATGTTGGCGTGCTGAAAGCCGCAGAACTCGGCGCACTGCCCCCGGTAGACGCCCGGTCGCGAGGCGGACAGCAGGATCCGGTTCTGGCGCCCGGGGACCATGTCGATCTTGCGCGCCAGCTGCGGCACCCAGAAGCTGTGGATCACGTCGGCCGAGGTCGCGACCACGTTGACGCGGGTGTTGACCGGGATGTGGATCTCGTTGGCGGTGACCGCGGTGGTTCCGAGATAGCGCACCTCCCACCACCACTGGTGGCCGATGACATCGATCGTCATCGCCGTTGTCCGCGGATTCGGCGCCTCGCTGCCCCCGATCACGTAGATGTTGGCGATCGCGAACAGCGGCACCAGCGCGGCCAGCGGGATCCCAATCCCGAAAAGCAGCACCATGGCCTGAGAGAGATCCTCGCGCTCGCCGAAGAACGGCAGCCCCGGCGCCCCTCGCCGTCGCCACGCCAGCCCAAGGAGCACCACCGCGCCCAGGAACACGACCGTCGCCGCCGCGAGCATCCACCACCACAGCAGCGAGATCTGATGGGTCTGCGGACTCCGGGGTGAAAGGGTCGATTGCCTTCCACAACCCGAGGCGAGCGCCGCTCCGGCGACGCAGGCAAACGCAGCCGCACACGAGTGCGCCGCGTGCCAGCGCACGGGCCGGCGCCGTGAACGGTCCGGCCACTCCGGGCGCGGCTGGCGATCGCTGGTGTCGGCGGGCTCAGTCAAGCGGCAGCTCGTGTCTGATCCCGTGCGGCCCATCTCGCGAGTTCAGGCGCGCGCGATGCGCACGGTCCGCCGCAGAAATACCCACTCGCCGGGCGTCCAAACCGCACGACGGGCGGCGCAGGTAAGTCTGCGTACACCCGCGCTTGTCCGCCGCGCGCCGAACCGCTCCCGCGCGCCAAAGGAGATCGATGAACCGAGGCGAATGCTCGACCGTGAAGTCGAGATCTTCGCGCCGTCGCAGTCTGGCTCGTGGCGTGCTGGCCTGGTCGGCCGGCTGGGTCTTCGCCGCGGCCCTGTATCTGCTGCTGATCGACATCACCGATCTTCCCGAGCTGATCGTGGGTGCGGTCGCGGCGGCGATCGCCGCCACCGGCCTCGAACTGGCCCGCGAGCAGCGCCTGATGGGTGAGACGGTTCGCGGGCGCTGGCTGGTCCGGCTGTACCGGCCGTTCCTGAAGGTGCCGGGAGACGTGTGGAGGCTGTCCGGGGCGGCTCTGGCGCAGCTCGTCGCACCGCACGCGGTACGCGGCGAATTTCGCACGCTCAGGTTCCCGGCCGACGGCGACGAGAAGGTCGAGGAGGGCCGCCGGGCCCTCGCTCAATCGTTTGGATCCTTCGCGCCGAACACGATCATTATCGGCGTAGACGCGGAGCGTGAGCTGATCCTGGGCCATCAGCTCACGCGCACCGAGGCGGCCAGCGCGATCGATCCGCTGGGCTTGCGATGAACGAGTTCGAGATCGGCGCGGCGGTCCTCGCAGTGGCGATCCTGCCCTGCATCGCCGTGTGTTCTCGCGCTTCGATTCCCAGCGGCCTGGCCGCCATGGAGCTCGCGGCCGTGCTGATGACCACGATCCTGATGCTGCTCTCCGAAGGCTTCCGGCGTCAATCGTTCGTCGATCTGGCGGTCGTCTTCGCACCCCTGTCGTTGGTCGGGTCTCTGACCTTTGCCCGATTGCTGGAGCGTCACCTGTGAGCCCGCGGGCAGTGGTCGCGCTGATCCTGCTGATCCTCGGCGGATCGCTCCAGTTGCTGTCCGTGCTCGGGCTGGTGGTGATGCGCAGCGTCTATGACCGCCTGCACTACGTCGGGTTGGCCAGCTTCGGCACGCTGCTGATCGCGGCCGCGATCGTGGTGCGGGAGTCGTTCTCGTTGATCGGCGACAAGTCGTTGCTGGTAGGGGTGACCTTGATCTTGGTCGGCCCAGTCGTGGTTCACACGACCGCGCGCAGCTTGCTCATCCGCGAGCGCGGCGACTGGCGGGCCCCGATCGACGAAGGTCAGACGGCGCAGAGACCATGACCGCGCTGCAGCTGATCGCGCTGGTGGTGGTGGCGGTGGGCGCAGGAGCCGTGGTGGCCGCCGGCGATCCTTTGCGCCAGACGCTGCTCCTCGGCATCTACGGGCTCGCCCTGACGATGTTGTTCTTCGTCTTCCAGGCCCCCGACGTGGCGCTGTCGGAGATCGTCGTCTCGACTGTCGGGCTGCCGGTGATGATCCTGCTGGCGTTGCGCAAGATCGGCGAGCACGAGCGCGCTCGCGAGGAAGAGCAGCGTGACCGGTGAGTCGGCGCGGCCGCCTGATCCTGTTCGGCGTCTCGGCGGTTCCGCTCGCTGTGGTGCTGATCTTCGGCCTGGCCGGGTTGCCCGCCTTCGGCGATTACCACGGCGTCTACGGCGAGGTACTCGACGGGCTCGGCGTCACCGAGCGCCACGCGACCGACCTGGTCACGGCGCTGAACTTCGACATCCGCGGTTTCGACACCCTCGGCGAGGAGTTCATCCTGTTCGGCTCGGTGCTGGGAATCGTCCTGATCCTGCGCCATCTGGAAGAGGAGCAACAGCACCCTGAGCATGAGGAGGCCGACGAGCACCGCTTCGCGGGCGCCAGCGAAGCGCTGCGGGCGACGGCCCTGGGATTGATCCCCGCTCTGATCGCGCTGGGGATATACGTCGTCGTGCACGGGGCCCTGACGCCGGGAGGCGGGTTCCAGGGCGGAATCGTGCTGGCCGCGGGGCCGCTGGCCGTGTTCCTCGCCGGTCGGTATCTGCGCATGAAGCTCATCGCCCCGCAACCCTTTCTCGAGGTCTCCGACGCGCTCGGCGCCGCGGGCTACGGTCTGATCGGGCTCGGCGGGCTGATCTTCGGCGGGGTGTTCTTCAAGAACTTCCTCCCCTTCGGGATCCCCGGCCACCTGCTTTCGGCCGGCACGATCCCGCTGGCCAGCGTCGCCGTCGGGCTCGAGGTCACCGGCGCCTTCCTCGTGGGCTGGACCGAGTTCCTCGATCAGGCCATCCTCGTGCGGGAGGGTGACAACTCGTGAGCTTCCTGCCCTTCGCCGTCGCCGCCTGGCTGTTCCTCGCCGGCCTGTACGGCGTCGTGTCGAGCCGAAACCTGGTGCGGACGATCCTGTCGCTGACCATCTTGCAGTCGGCTACTTATGTGCTGCTGCTGGGGATCGGCTACCGCACCGGCGGACAAGCTCCGATCTTCGCCGACATCCCCGCGGTCAGCGCCGCCGTGGATCCGGTCGTCCAGGTGATCGTGCTCACCGACATCGTGATCGAGGCCACCGTCACCGCGCTGCTGCTGGCGCTGGCGGTCCAGGCGCACAAGCGGTTCGGCAGCCTCGATCCCGACGAGCTGCGCGCGATAACGGAGTAGCCGTGGCCATCAGCGCGCTACCCGTGGCCGTGCCCCTGATCATGGCCGCCGCTCTGGTCGCCTTTCGCCAGATCGCGCGCCGGTTGACCAACGATCTGGCGGGGGCAGTGACCGGCATCGCCGTCACCGCGCTGTGCGCGATCCTGCTCGTACACAGCCTTCAGCACCCGTTCGCCTATTGGATGGGGGGCTGGAGGCCCAGCCATGGGGTCTCGATCGGGATCTCGTTCTCGATCGACCCGATCGGCGCGGGCATGGCCACCTTCGCCGCCGTACTGGTCACGGCCGCGCTGGTCTACTCGTGGCGCTACTTCGACTCGATCAACGGCCTCTTTCACGCGCTGATGCTCGTGTTCCTCGCTGCGATGGCCGGTTTCTGCCTGACCGGGGACCTGTTCAACCTCGTGGTCTTCTTCGAGCTGATGAGCGCCGTCGCCTACGCGCTGACGGCCTACAAGATCGAGGAGCGCGGGCCGATCCAGGGAGCGATCAACTTCGCGATCTCCAACAGCGTCGGCGCCTACGCGATGTTCCTCGGCGTCGGGTTGCTCTACGCGCGGACCGGGGCGCTCAACATGGCCCAGATCGCCGCTGCGCTGAACGGCCACCACGCCGACGCGCTCGTGGTGGTCGCGATGGTCCTGATCTTCATGGGCTTCCTCACCAAAGCCGCCGCCGTGCCCGTGCACTTCTGGCTGGCCGACGCGCACGCCGTGGCGCCCACGCCGGTCTGCGTGTTGTTCTCCGGCGTGATGGTCGAGCTCGGCGTCTACGCCATCGCGCGGCTCTACTGGACGATCTTCGCCGGTCCCCTCGGGCCGCACGCCGTCCAGCTGCGCGCGATCCTCATCGCCCTCGGCACGCTCACGGCGATCTGGGGCGCGGTCATGTGCTTCGCCCAACGGCATCTCAAGCGGCTGCTCGCCTTCTCGACCATCAGCCACGTCGGCCTGTTCATCTGCGGGATCGGGCTGCTGAGCAGCCAGGCGCTGGCCGGAACGTTCACCTACATCGTCGGCCACGGCCTGACCAAGGCGGGGCTGTTCATGCTGGTCGGGGTGCTGCTTCACCGCTTCGGCAGCGTCGACGAGCACGACCTGCAAGGAAAGGGCCGCCAGATGCCCTTCGTCGGAGCCCTGTTCGCACTCGGGGGATTACTGCTGGCGGCGGTACCGGTGGTCACCGCGTTCTTCGGCAAGTCGCTGCTCGATGCGGCCGCGCTGCGCGCCCAGTACCCCTGGCTGCCCGCGGTGTTCGTGTTCGCTTCGATGTTCACCGGTGGCGCGGTGCTGCGCGTGGGCGGACGTGTCTTCATGGGCTGGGGTGAACCCGAGTCCAGGGAGGATCGCCAGGGCCGCCAAGCCCGAGAGGAGCAGGACGAGGAGCCCGGCGCGCGTGCCCGCACGCCGGTCTTGATGATCGTCGTTCCCGCCGTGCTGCTCGTCGGCGCCGTGGGGATCGGTCTGATCCCCGGCCTGGTGCCCGGGATCGAGCGGGCCGCGGATCACTTCCGCGACCGCGCGGCCTACATCACTTGGGTCCTTCACCTCGGCCATGCCCACTTCGGCCCCACCTCGACCAGTCACATCGAGACGTTCGACTACCTCTACGGCGCCGGCGCGACGCTGGGGGCGCTCGCGCTCGCCTCACTCGCCCTGTTCGGCCGCCGCCAGCTCGACCGGATTCCCGCGATGCTGCTTCGACCCGCCGCCGCCGCGTTCACGGGCTTCCGCCGGCTGCACAGCGGTCACATCGGCGACTACATCGCCTGGTGGACCGCCGCGGCCGGGGTCCTCGGCGGCGCTTCGCTGTTACTGCTCACCTGATCACATGACCGCGCCACGGCTGCTCCTTCTCACCTTGCTGATCGCCACTACGGCGGCGCTGCTCGCCGCCTGCGGCCCGACCCCTCCGCAGGCGCCGCTGGCCGATGCGAAGGTGCTCGACGCGTCGCTCAGTGGCATCTCGACCGCCTGCGGCGAGATCTACCAGATGAGCGCTTTTGCTCCTCCGCCCGCCCGGGAGCTGGACCCGATCGAAGCCAGCGCCTCCTTCGAGGCGCGCAAGCTCGCGAGGGTGTACGCGAAGGATCCGGCCTGGATCTATCAGGGAGAGACGGTCCGCACGATCGTCGGTGAGGCTCTCTCCACGCTGCGCGGCTGTGGCTTGGACAGACCCGCGGCCGTGCTGAAGGAGCGGACTCGCGGCGCGAGACCGAGCTCGTAGCCGCTCACTTTCGCGCCCGCTGTGGACCCACGGTCGCCCGCGGGTCGCGGGCCGACCGAAAGCCCGCGTGGTAGACGGCAAAGCGCTCACAGAGCGAGCCGGCCAGGACCAGCGTCCCGCC
Source organism: Solirubrobacteraceae bacterium (assembly GCA_050997795.1). Classification (GTDB taxonomy): domain Bacteria; phylum Actinomycetota; class Thermoleophilia; order Solirubrobacterales; family Solirubrobacteraceae; genus Palsa-465. The sequence goes on from JBPCQU010000276.1 coordinate 9,187, forward strand.
GATCGCAGCGCCCGTGCGCCCAGAGCCGCGAGCGGCGATCGCGGCCGCCCCGGCGGCGCTCAGCGACTTGGCCGCCCGCGCAAACCGGCCGGAGCGGCCTTCGTGGTAGGGCTCCCCCAGCTCCCCCAGGTGGCGCTCCATCGCCTGCGAGGCCAGCAGCTCGATCGTGGCGCCGGCGATCGCCAGGCGCCGCGCGGGCGCGGCGTTGGCCGGCGGCGTGAAGATGCAGGCGGCGGCCCCGGCGGCGGCGATCGAGCCTCCGGCGAACACGAACGGCAGCTGGAGGCGCGCCTCGTGCCAAGCGGGTACCGCGGTGTCGCTGACCAGGACGGCCGTATACGTGCACAGTGCGGGGCCGAGGATCGCTCCTCCCACCGCGGCGGACGCCTTTCCCAGGCGGGGCAGGCGGCGCAGGCGCGCGCGGGCGAAGGCCGCCGTGGACGCTGCGCCCGAGCCGGCCAGGACCCACGACCCTACGCTCATCGGCGAGGTGAGCTTGAACATGCGCAGCATGTTGAGAAACCGCTTGGGCTGCCCGAGGTCTGAGATCAGCAACGCCGGGCTGACGACGATCCCCCCAAGCGCAGCGCTCCAGGCCGCGCCGGCGAGCGGCTGGTTGTCGTTGACCTGGGCCGCCCAGCCGAGCGTCGCCGAGGCCCCGGCGAGACCACCGGTGAAGAAGTAGGTCGGGATCTCCCAGGTCCAGACCGGCTCCTTGAGGATCGCCCGGCCGTAGTAGGAGTCTCGCTCGCTCACCGCCGCCTCCCCGCAAACGCTCCCAGCACCGCCCCGACCACGATGGTCGCCGCGACGCCCGCCGCCTTCCACGACTCGCCGAGCTGGCGCGTGCAGACCACCGGATCGGGCGGGAGGCCGTAGACCTCGGGCTCGTCCAGAAGCAGGAAGAAGGCGCCGAAGCCTCCGACGCCGTCGCGCTCGTCGTGGCCGTAGAGGCGAGCCCCAGCGACGCCGCGGTCGGAGAGCTCGGCCAGGCGGCGATCGGCGCGGCGGCGCAGAGATTCGAGCTCGCCGAACTGGATCGATTCCGTGGGGCACGCCTTGGCGCACGCGGGCTCGAGATCGTCCTTGAGCCGGTCGTAGCAGAGCGTGCACTTCCACGCCCGCCCGTCATCTTCGCGCTGGTCGATGACGCCGAACGGGCACGCGGGAATGCAGGCGCCACAGCCGTTGCAGATGTCCTCCTGCACGACGACGGTTCCGTATTCGGTGCGAAACAGCGATCCGGTGGGGCACACGTCGAGGCAGGCGGCCTCGGTGCAGTGCTTGCAGACGTCGGAGGACATCAGCCAGCGCATGCCCGCGTCCTCTTGCACCGCGACCGAGTCGAGCTCGGCTCGGGCGGCCTGAGTGACCAGCGGCTCGCCCCCATCGACCCCGAGTCCCAGCCGCTGCTCGATGAACGCGACGTGGCGCCAGGTGTCGGCGCCGAGCTCGCCGGTGTTGTCGTAGGAATCCCCGGAGAAGCGCAGGCCGTCCTCGGGGACCTGGTTCCACTCCTTGCACGCGACCTCGCAGGCCTTGCAGCCGATGCAGACCGAGGTGTCGGTGAAGAAGCCGACCCGGGGCTTGGCGTCGGCCTCATAGGACCCGGGCCAGGACTGCACCCGAAGCGAGGCGATGCTCATCGGATCCCGGCCCGCGTCCGGTAGGACTCCACCAGCCCGCGCAGCTCGCGACCGCGCGGCCGGCGCCCGGGCCGGATGTCGCACGTGGCGGCCTTGTGCTCGCCGATGTGGGCGTTCGGATCCATCGCGATCGCGAGCAGCTCGTTGGCCGAGTCGCCCTTGCTGTAGCCGAGCCGTCCCCAGTGATAGGGGAGCCCGACCTGGTGCAGCGCTCTGCCGTGGACGGTGAGCGGCCGCAGGCGCTCGGTGACCAGCACCCGAGCCTCGACCGCCCCGCGCACGGTCACGACCGTCGCCCAGCCAGCGTTCTCGAGCCCGCGCTCGCGCGCCAGCTCCGGCGAGATCTCGCAGAAGAACTCGGGCTGCAGCTCGGCGAGAAACGGCAGCGTGCGGGACATGGCGCCAGCCGTGTGGTGCTCGGTCAGCCGGTAGGTGGTGAGCACGTAGGGAAAGACGCCATCGCGGCTGGCGCCGTGCGAGGGGTGGTAGGGATTCTCGCGGTTCCAGATCCGCTGCGCCGCCGGGTTGGTGTCGCGCGGGTAGAGCAGGTTCTCAAACGGCGACTCCACCGGCTCGTAGTGGGTCGGAAGTGGGCCGTCGGTCAGACCGCTGGGCACGAACAGCCACCCGCGGCCGTCGGCCTGCATGATGAACGGCTCGTCGCCGCGCAGCGCATCCTCGGCCGTCGCGTCGTCGTCAGGGACGTAGTCTGGCGGCATGTCGGCCTTGAAGTCGGGGACGTCGTGTCCGGTCCATTGCGACTGCTCGGCGTCCCACCAGACGTAGCGCTTTCGCTCCGACCAGGGTTTGCCGTCGGGGTCGGCCGACGCCCGGTTGTAGATGATCCGCCGGTTCATCGGCCACGCCCAGCCCCACTCCGGGGCGACCCAGCTCTGCTGCGAGCCCGGCTTGCGCCGCGCCGTCTGGTTGACGCCGTCGGCGTAGCAGCCGCAGTAGATCCAGCATCCGCACGACGTGCTCCCGTCGGCCTTCAGCTCGGTGTAGCCCGACAGCGGTTTGCCGTCGGGGCCGAAGCCATTGATCTCCTGCAGCACCGCGTCGGCGCTGGGCTCTTCGTGCTCGCCCTCGGTCGGGTAGTCCCAGACGAGCTCGAGGATCGGGCGGTCCTTCGGGTCTGAGGAGCCGGCGAGCTTCTCGCGCACGCGCTTGCCCAGGTGGTACATGAACCACAGCTCCGAGCGCGCGTCACCGGGTGGCTCTACGGCCTTGTGGTGCCACTGCAACAGGCGCTGGGTGTTAGTCAGCGTGCCGGACTTCTCGGTGTGCGCGGCGGCCGGCATCAGGAAGACCTCGGTCGCGATCTCCTCCGGGCGGGTCTCGCCGGTCTCGACCTCGGCCGACTCGCGCCAGAAAGCGGCGGTCTCGATCTCGACGAAGTCGCGCACGACGAGCCACTTGAGCTTCGCCAGGCCCAGCCGCTGCATGCGTGCGTTGGCTGAGCCGACGGCCGGGTTCTCACCCATCACGAAGTAGCCCTCGACCTTGCCATCGACCATGTCGGCCACCGTGCTGTAGTGCGAGTGGTCGCCGGTGATCCGCGGCAGGTAGTCGAAGCGGTACTCGTTCGCCTCGGTGGCGTGCTCGCCCCACCAGGCTTTCAGGAGGCTGGTGGCGTAGGCGTCGGCGTGGCCCCAGAACCCGGTCTCCGGGGTCATCGACTCGACGTAGCGCTCGAGCGTCGGGTGCGCGCGCGGGTGGGGCATCGGCAGATATCCGGGGAGGATGTTGTAGAGCGTCGGGATGTCGGTCGACCCCTGGATCGAGGCGTGACCGCGCAGCGCCATGATCCCGCCGCCGGGACGGCCGATGTTGCCCAGCAGCAGCTGCACGATCGCGGCGGCGCGGATGTACTGGACGCCGACCGTGTGCTGGGTCCAGCCGACCGAGTACGCGAACGCGCTCGTGCGCTCCCGTCCCGAGTTGTCGCACAGCGCCTGTGCCACCTGCTCGAACAGGCGCTGGGGAACCCCGCACACGCGCTCGACAAACTCCGGCGTGTAGCGCCGGTAGTGCTTGCGCAGGAGCTGGAACACGCACCTGGGGTGGGTGAGCGTGGGGTCGACCGCCGGCGGGTTTCCGCCCCTCAGCTCGCCGCTGTGGGCGCCGTGGGCCTGCTCGCCGACCGACGCGCCCTGCTCACGCTGGCCGGCCGCGGCGGTGGTCTGAAAGCCCTCGTACTGCCAGCTCCCGGTGCTGTAAGAAGAGCTCTCGACGTCCCAGCCCGAGAACAGCCCTTCGAGGTCCTCGGTGTCGCGGAACTCCTCGGCAATGATCGTCGCCGAGTTGGTGTAGGCGCGGACGTACTCGTCGAAGTAGCGCTCGTGCTCGAGGATGTAGTTGATCAGCCCGCCGAGGAAGGCGATGTCGCTGCCGGCGCGGATCGGGACGTGCAGGTCGGTCATCGCGCTGGTCCGGCTGAAGCGCGGGTCGATGTGGATCAGCTTCGCGCCGCGGCGCTTGGCCTCCATCGGCCACTGGAAGCCGACCGGATGATTCTCGGCCATGTTCGATCCCATGATCACGATGCAGTCCGAGTGCTGCAGGTCCTGCTGAAAGGTGGTGGCGCCGCCGCGCCCGAACGAGGTCCCCAAACTGGGGACCGTGGAGCTGTGTCATATGCGGGCCTGATTCTCGATCTGGACCGCCCCCATCGCGGAGAAGAACTTCTTGATCAGATAGTTCTCCTCGTTGTCGAGCGTCGCGCCGCCGAGATGGGCGAAGCCCAGCGTGCGGTTCAGCGTGTCGCCGCTGTCTGGATCCTCGGACTGCCAGCCCGCCTCGCGCGCCGCGATCACCCGGTCGGCGATCATGTCCATCGCCTCGTCGAGCTCGAGCTCGGTCCACTCGGTCGCGTGCGGCGCCCGGTAGCGGACCTTCTCCAGCCGCGAGGGGCTGGTGACCAGCTGCAGCGAGGCCGAGCCCCTCGGGCACAGGCGGCCCAGTGAGATGGGGCTGTCGGGGTCCCCCTCCACCTGGATCACCCGTTCGTCCTTGACGTACACGCGCTGCCCGCACCCCACGGCGCAGTACGGGCAGACCGAGGGCGTCACCCGGTCGGCATCACTCGTCCGCGGCCTCAGCTCGGCCACTGCGCGGACTGCGCCGCCTCGCCCAGGCCAAGTGGGTCACGACGGAGCTGACGCAGCAGTGGGGGCAGTCTCGAAGCGTCGATGCCTCGCGCTTTACCCGGCCCCGGCGGCGAGAAACCTTCCCGGTCGCCCCAATGTCATCCTCCCTACAGTCAGCCCTCGGTTTCGTCGCTGGCCTGGTGGGCTTGCGAGCGCAGCTCCCGCCGGTCGGACTCCGCGGCTCGCAGCCGCCGCAGGGCGCCGAGACTGAGCAGGGTCGCCGTGCCCGACACCCCCCAGATCGCGGCGTAGCCGTGGGTGGACGAGAGTGGGCCGCGCAGGACCTGGACCGCCGCGCCCGCGATCACCGGGCCGAGCATCGTCCCGATCCCGCGGCTGAGCGAGTAGAAGCCGGTCAGCGCCCCGTGGGAGCGGGCGGGCATCAGCGGGATCAGGATCGCGTACGGCAGGCTCATAACGACCGCGCCACCGAAGGCGATCGCCGGGATCACCGGCACCACCAGGTAGGGCGATTGGGTCAGCAGCGGGACGAACAGCCCGAGCCCATACGCCCACAGCGCGACGTGCAGGATTCGCAGGCGGCCGAGGCGGTCGGCGAGCTGGCCGCTGATCGGAGCCGAGATCAGGATCACCAGCGCAACACCCCCGATGATCAGGGCCGCGGTGGTGACGCTCTTGCCCAGCCCGGCGGTCAGGAACAGGACCACGAACGTCTTGATCGCACCCAGCGAGAGCTCCCACAGGGCGTTGGCGACCAGGTACGCGCGCAGCGCCGGGTGCTCGGCGATCAGGCGACGGAGCTCGCCGACCGCCTTGCGCAGCCCCAGCGCCGCGTGGGAATCCTGGTCGGGGACTCGCCGACGCAGGAGAACGAGCGCGAACACCGCCACCGCCACCACGAACACGACCGAGGCGGTCACGAACGGAAGCCACCTCGCCAAGCCGAACAGCAGGCCACCGCCGACGAGCGCCAGTCCGGTTCCACCTCCTCGCCACAGCGCCTGGATGCTCTGCGCGCGCCCGGCTACCTCGCGCGAGATGAGGTCCGGGTACAGCGCGCGGTAGGGCTCATAGGCGATGAAGTAGGCGGTGAAGAACGCCAGCACGAGCAGGATCGTCGCCAGCAGCGAGCCCGAGAACCCAAGCAGCGCCAGCACGACGGCGAGCGCCGGCGCGGCGCCGAGCACGAACGGAAGGCGGCCACCGAGGCGGGTCTGGAGCTGATCGGACCAGGTTCCGAACACCAGCGGCAGCACCAGCGCCAGTAACCCCTCGGTTCCGATGATCAGGCCGATGATCGTCGTCGAGCCGGTGAACCGTCTGGCGATCAGCGGCAGGTACGTCGTCACCACCGTCGTCGCCAGCGCCAGGCCGAGCGTCGGCACGCCGAGCAGCGCGATCGTCGTCCTCTCGCCTCCCCGCAGCGGCCGCTCGCTTTGCTGCCGCGTGCGGGTCGCGCTCATCGGGCCGCGGTCGTGCTGACCGCGGGGTGCCGATCGTCAGACATGGCGCAACCTCCCGAATTTGAGAACGTGGGCGGCGCCTGGTGCTGGGTGCCACCTCACGCCAGACCATGCTCGCTGAGCGCAGCGCCGAATCTCAAACCCGGTGGCAAATGTCAGCCGGCGAACAGATAGCTCGATCGCGCGGCCCGGTCGGGCTCGGCCAGCTCCATCACCAGCGCCGACCAGGAGAAGTCAGTCGCTCCCATGCCCTCCCCCGTGAACGGGTCGTAGTACTCGCGCAGACCCGCCTTCGACACGGCAGCCCCGAGCCGGACACCCATCTCCCGGGCCTGGGCGGTGTACCCCAGCCGGACCAGCCCCAGCCACAGCAGCCAGGCGGCGTTGATCCACGTCGGGCCGCGCCAGTAGCGGCGCAGAAACACGAACCTGTCTCGTCGCGAGAAGGATGGATCGGCGGCCGACACGGACGGGGGCGGGAAGGGTAGCCAGAAGCTAGCCGGATCCAGGAGGTGCTCGACGAGCCGCCGGCCGATGCTCTCGGGGAGATCGGGCAGAGCGAGCGGCGAGAGCGCCGCCCAGGTCAGCGGTTGATGGCGTTCGGTGCGGCGTCCCGGGGAGCGCCGCACGAGCTGGTGAAAGACCCCTCGACGCTCGTCGTAGAGACGCTCGACGATCCTGGGAGTGATCGAAGGACGACCGAGTGCGAGACGCGAGAGCCCGTGCAGCACGTTGGTCGCCGTCCCGCAGACGATCGGGCCGCCCGCCGCCTCGATTCGTCGGATGTCGAACCCCAGGCGTCGGTTGCGCGCCACCAGCAGCGGAAAGCCCGGCAGGCCGTCGGCGTGCCACCCGAACGCCGAATCGAACTTCGGCGAGGCGTCGAGACCGGATTCGTCGGGTTGGATCAGCCACAGCAGGCCGTCGCCGTCGAGGCTGCGCTCGTGCTCGATCCAATCGTGGTGGCGCCCGATCTCGGGCACCCGCGCCGGATCTCCCACCGCGATCCGCCAGGCCCAGGCCAGCAGCGGCGGCTGGACCGTCGCCGTCATGAAGTCGGCGCGGCTCCGAACGTTGTAGAACAGCCGCCGGACGCCGCTGACCGGCTCGCCCCAGAACACCGTGTGGCCGATGAATCCGTCCGCTCGGCTGGCCGCGAGCAGCGTCTCGAGCTCGGCTCGGGCCCGGCCGGCGTCGAAGCGACGCCAGGCGATCGCGGCGAAGCACGAGTCCCAGTACCACTGCCACGGATAGCGGCTGTGGCTCGGCGCCGTGTAGGCGTAGCGCACGCCGTCGCGCACGCCCTCCCGCCAGTTGCGCGCCAGCGTCGCCCGGCACTGCTCGGCGAGCTCCCCGGCGTCGGCCGGGGCGCCGCTCACGGGCACCGGCTTTCCGGCCTAGCTGCGCGAGCGGGCGCGAGAGGAAGCCGACGACTTGCGGCTTGCCGTGCGGGCGCGGGACGAGGCCGGCGCCTTTCGGCTCGCCGCGCGGGCGCGGGCGCGGGGCTTCTTCGCACGCTGATCGCGCGGGATCGTCTCGCGGACCACCTCTTTGACGAGTCGCGTCAGCTCGCCCGTCAGATACTTGGCCATCCGCTCCTCGTCGCGACGGATCGCCTTGGCGAGCTGCGCTGTGTCCCGGTCACCGACTTCGGTGGCCAGCACCTCGAGCCTCGTGTAGAGCGCGATCTCGACCTGCTCCTCGCGCAGCTCCTCCTGCGCGTTTCGAAGCTGGGTCTCGGCGGTACCCGTGATGATCGCCCGCGCGACGCCGGCCTGGCCCTTGACCGCGGCGACCGCCTCGCCAGCGGCTTCCCCGACTGCTCCGGGAAGCACCGGAGCGGCTGGGTTGCTCGCTGTCGCGCCGAGCTTGCGGATCCGCGCGGCGACCTGGCGCTTGTGCTGGCGGGTCTCCTTGAGGTGCTGCTGCAGGCGCTTCTTGTATGAGGCCTTCTGGGTCAGGGCGATGTGCATGGCCAAGCTGACCTCGAGCTCGGCCTCCTTCACGTGCGCTTCGTCGAGCCACTGCACCAGCTTGGTGTCGCGCTCGTTGAGTACGGGTTGGTTGGGCACGGTGATCTCTTTCTGGGTCGCTGGATCGGGACCGGCCATCGCCGGCGCGCTCGAGCGTATCTACCCGCAACGGGCCGAAAATCCACCCCCGACTCCCGCGGAGCGCTATCAGTCGTGTGCGATCTGCAACACGAGCTTGCCGGTGTTCTGACCTTCGAACAGACGCAGCAGGCTGGCCGGGAAGTTCTCGAGGCCGACGGCAACGTCCTGACGGGCCTCGAGCTTGCCCTGCGCCAGCCAGCCCCCCATCTCGCGCGCGGCTTCGGCCACGCGATCCCCATAGTCCGAGACGACGAATCCGGTCATGCTCGCGTGATTGACCAGCAGCGACATGTAGTTCGAAGGGCCTCGAATCGCGCCGGTCGCGTTGTACTGGGAGATCGCGCCACAGATCACGACGCGGGCGTGACGGGCGAGGCGAGCGAGCGCCCCATCGAGGATCTCTCCGCCGACGTTGTCGAAATACACGTCGATACCTTGCGGGCAGTGCCGGCGAAGTCCCTCGCCGACGTCCTCGGATTTGTAGTCGATCGCGGCGTCGAAGCCCAGCTCCTCGACGATGTGCCGGCATTTCTCGCCCCCGCCGGCCACCCCGACCGCGCGGCAGCCCTTGAGCTTTGCGATCTGGCCGACGATCCCCCCAACCGCGCCGGCGGCGCCGGAGACGACCACCGTCTCGCCTTCGCTGGGCCGGCCGATGTCGAGCAGGCCGAAGTACGCGGTCAGGCCGGGCATCCCCAACGCCCCGAGGTGGACCGGCAGCGGCGCCAGCTCGAGGTCGACCTTGGTGACGGCGTTGCCGTCGGCGACCGCGTACTCCTGTACCCCCAACACGCCGGTGACGTGGTCACCGGGAGCTAGCCCGGGATGGCGGGAGCTGATCACCTCGCCGGCGCCCAGCGCGCGCATCACAGCTCCGATCGCGACCGGCGCGATGTAGGACCGCCCCTCGTTCATCCACCCGCGCATGGCCGGATCCAGTGACACATACTGGACCTTGACCAGCACTTCGTCATCGGCGGGCTCGGGAACGGGCTCTTCGGTGAAGTCCCAATCGCTGGGCCTCGGAAGGCCTACCGGCCGGGCGGCAAGCCGGAACTGACGGTTGACTGACATCCACAGCACTCCCTTTCGTCATCGACACGACCCCTGGGGGTGAGACTGTAACCGCGGTCCGGCCGGGAGAGCCGACGTTGCGGGTTGACTGGCGAGTTGCGAACGGGGGTATGTGGCCACCAGTGCACACGACGAAGGCTGGAGGAGCCAGATGGCCAAGGATCATGGTCCGAGCGTCAAGGACGACAAGCAATACGAGGGGCTGCGCAAGAAGGGCATGAGCAAGTCACGCGCCGCGTCGATCGCCAACTCCCCGGACGCCTCGAAGAAGGGCGGCCAGCGCTCAGGGAGCGGCTCCGGGAGCTCGCAGAGCTCCAAGAGCAGCGGGCAGGGCAGCGGTGGAAACCGCGCGCAGAAGGCGGCCGCGGGCCGCAAGGGCGGAAAGAAGTCGAGCTGAGCGACGCCTGGACGGTCCTCCTCAAGGGGGTTGCGGGCGGGTCACTTGTGCTCGCGTTCTCGGTCTTGAGCGCGATACTCGAGCCCAAGCGCTTTGCCGGGGTGTTCAGCGCCGCGCCCGCGGTGGCGATCGCCGGTCTCACGATCGCCCTGGTCACCAAGGGCGCGTCCGACGCTCACCAGAGCGCCGCGGGGATGCTCGCGGGCTGCCTGGGAATGCTCTGTTACGCGCTCGCAGTGGTCCGTCTGCTCCGCTCTGGCGGTGCCCTCACGAGCGCCACCGTCGGGTTGCTCGCCTGGATCATGCCCACCGCCGCGCTCGCGGTGGTGCTGTTGTGAGCGAGCCCACCCTGCTCGACAGCCCCCGGGAGCCGGTACGCGTCCGGCCGGGCGGGGCGGGCGAGCTGCGGGCCCGCGATCTCGTGATCCGGTTCGCCTTTGGCGCGGGAACCTCGATCGCCGCCGGAGTGACGACGCTGGTCTTCGGCGCGCGCACCGGCGGCATCCTGCTCGCGTTTCCCGCCATCCTCGCCGCGAGCCTGACGCTGATCGCCGAGGAGAGCGACAAGCGCCAAGCCCGCGAGGACGCCCGCGGCGCCACCGCGGGAGCCGTCGCTCTGGGCTGCTTCGCCGCGGTTGCTGCGCTTCTGTTCGGAGCCCTCCCCGGCGGCGCGGTGCTGGCAATCGCCACCGGCAGCTGGGCGCTGGTGGCGGTCGGGATCTATCACTTGGCGTGGGGACGCCGGGCTTGAGGCTCCCGGGAGCGGCGCGCCGGTGATCACCGAGCCGATCGGGTTCATCGGCGCCGGGCGGATGGGCTTGCCGGTCTGCGCGCGACTCGTCGCCTCGGGGTACGAGGTCCTCGTCGCCGACCGCAACCCGGAGCGGGCCGGGCACGTGCAGGCGGCCGGCGCGGTGTGGGTGGGGGACACGCCGGCGGTGGCCTCACGAGCCGGCGTGCTGATGACGATGCTGCCGGGTTCACCCGAGCTCCGGGAGGCGATGCGCCTGGCGACCCCGTCCCTGCGCCCTCGCACGACGTGGATCGACCTGACCAGCGCTTCTCCGCTCCTCGGCTCAGAGCTGGTGGCGCTCGCCCGCGAGCGTCAGGTGGAATGTCTCGAGGCTCCGGTCGGCGGAGGCATAGCCGAGGCCGGGGCCGGGCGGCTCGAGCTGTTCGTCGGGGCTTCGCCGGCCGCGGTGCAGCGACAGCGCGGCCTGCTCGAAGCGCTTGGGACGGTCAACCACGTGGGCGACAACGGTGCCGGCTACACCACCAAGCTACTGGTCAACCTACTGTGGTTCGGTCAGGCTGTCGCGATCGCGGAAGCGCTGCTCGTGGGGCGCCGCGCGGGGCTCGACCTCGACGTGCTGCGAGCGGCGCTGAGGCGAAGCGCGGCCGCCAGCGCGCTGATCGACCGTGATCTCGACGCGCTGCTGAAAGGCGACTACATGGCGTCTTTCGGACTTCACCGCTGCTGCGAGGAGCTCGAGGCGGTACGGGCCCTGGCCGCTGAGCTCGACGTACCGTTCGAGCACTCCGCCTTGGTGGCCCAAACCTATTCTGAGGCGCTCATCCGCTACGGGCCGGTCGACGGCGAGCTGCTGGCGGTCTCTCTGCTCGAGGAGCGGGCCGGTTTGCGTTGCGCCACGGCGGCTAGCGCTGAGGGCAAGATTGCCGCGCGACGGTACGTGGAAGAACTCCTCCACACCCACCCACCGGAGGAGTTCAATGGCCAAGAATCAGGACGACCTGCTGCAGACGTTGCGAGCCACGGGGATGCGCAAGAAGGTCGCGCGGGCCGTTTCGCGGTCAGCGGACAAGGCGGGGAACGGCAAGCCGCCGAAGGCGATCACCCGCACGGTCGATAGCCTCCGGACGGCCGCGTCCGAGCTCGAGGACCGAGTCACCGGCTCACGCCGGAGCAAAGCGGCCAAGAAGACGGCCCGGACCCGCCAGCGCAAGGCCGCCAAGCGCAGCGCGGCGGCGCGCAAAGCGGCGAAGACGAGGTCGAAGGTCGGCTGACCGAAACCGAGATGTTCGGGGCCGGACAGGAGCCGGGTCAGCGGCGGCCGGCGCGGCGCTCGGCGCCGACCCGCCGTCCCCGTCCTCCGCGGTCAGCGGCTTGGCGATGTGCTCGAGCCCCTGGCCCTCGGCCTTCACGCCATAGATCAGCTCAACGACGCCGCCGATCACCATCATGATCGCGCCGATGATCAGCGCCAGCGCGGCCTGCGAATAGCTGCCGGTCTTGATCAGAGCCGAGAACAGCAGCGGGCCGGTGATACCGCCGATCCCGGTCCCGACGGCATAGAAGACCGAGATGCAGAGAGCGCGCGTCTCCATCGGAAAGATCTCCGACACGGTCAGGTAGGCCGAGCTGACGCCGGCCGAGGCGAAGAAGAACACGACGATCAGCGCGACCGTCAGGCTCGCCGCGGTGAGGTTGTGCCCCTCGAACAACAACGCCGTGATGATCAACAGCACC
>JBPCQU010000292.1:0-5026 GCA_050997795.1 Solirubrobacteraceae bacterium
GCCGACAAGCGCGACGAGTACTTCAAGTACTGGAAGAAGGCCGTCACGCGGACGTTCGACTGGTTCGACTGACGACGAGGCGCGTCGGTACCCTGCCCCCCGCCGGCGCGCCCCTCGCTTCCGAGCACAGATAGCCTGCGGCTATGGTCACGCTCGACACCGAGGTACTCGTGATCGGAGGCGGGGCCACCGGCGCGGGCGTGGCGTGGGATGCCGCCCTGCGCGGCTTGGACGTCGTGCTGGTCGATCGGCTGGACCTGGCCGAGGGGACCAGCGGTCGTTTTCACGGCCTGCTGCACTCCGGCGGGCGCTACGTGGTCAAGGATCCGCGCGCCGCCGAGGAGTGCATCGCCGAGAACCGGATCCTGCGCAGCGTGGCGGCGGACTGCATCGAGGACACCGGCGGCCTGTTCGTCACCACCCCCTGGGACGACCCCGACTACGCCGACCGCTTCGCCGGCGGCTGCCGCGCCACGGGGGTGGACTGCGAGGAGATCAGCCCCGCCCAGGCCCTGCGCGAAGAGCCCCGCCTGAACACCGAGATCTCACGGGCCTTCCGCGTGCCGGACGCCAACATCGACGTCTGGAAGACTGTCTGGGCGATGGGGCACGGCGCCCAGCAGCGGGGCGCGCGCCTGCTCCCCTATCACGCCGTCGTGGCGGTGCGCCGTGACGGCGACGAGGTCACGGGCGCGCGCGTGCACGACTCCCGCACCGGAGCCGAGCTCGACGTCAACGCGCGCGTGACCGTCAACGCCGCCGGCGCGTGGGCGGGGCAGATCTCCGAGCTGGCGGGGATCGAAGGAGTCCGCGTGCTCCCCGGCCGCGGGATCATGATCGCGATGAACCACCGGCTGGTCAACACGGTGATCAATCGCTGCCAGCTACCCACCGACGGCGACATCATCGTCCCGATCCGCACCGTGTCGGTGATCGGCACCACCGATCAGCGCACCGACGATCCCGACGACCACACGGTCGTGGAGTCCGAGGTCGACGCGATGCTCGACGACGGCGAGAAGCTCGTCCCGGGCTTTCGCCGGGCCCGGGCGCTCCGGGTCTGGACCGGCGTGCGGCCGCTGTTCGAGGACGCCAAGGCCTCGGATACCGACACCCGGGATGTGACCCGGGCGCACGCGCTGCTCGATCACGCCCAGCGAGACGGCGTCGGGCGTTTCATCACGATCACCGGGGGCAAGCTCACGACCTTCCGGCTGATGGCCGAGGAGACCGTCGACGCGGTCTGCCGGCAGCTCGGCGAGCCGCGGACGTGCGCCACCCGCACCGAGCCACTGCCGGGGTCTGAGAGCCGGGAGCACTACCGCCTGGCCGAGCGGCTGGGACGCAAGGAGGACAGCCTCATCGACGGGCAGTTGATCTGCGAGTGCGAGATGATCCCGCGCACCACGCTCGAGGCGGCGATCAGGCGCGGCGCGAGCACCAACCTCGACGACATCCGCCGCCAGCTGCGGCTCGGGATGGGGCCGTGCCAGGGTGGCTTCTGCATCTACCGCGCGACGGGGATCATGCACGAGCTCGACCGCATCGGAGCCGAGCAGGCCGACGCCTCACTGCTCGAGTTCCTGCAGGAGCGCTGGAAGGGCGTGTGGCCGGTGCTGTACGGCGATCAGCTGCGCCAGGCGCGGCTCGACGACTGGATCTTCCAGGGCCTGCTCGACGTGGAGCATCTGCCGTCGTGAGGAGGGAGCTGCACTTCGACGCGATCGTGATCGGCGCCGGCACGGCGGGCCTGACCGCGGGCGCGCGCCTGGCCGAAGGCGGCGCGCGGGTGTGCGTGCTGGCCAAAGGGGTCGGCTCGACGCACCTGGCGCCCGCGACGATCGACGTGCTTGGTTACTCGCCCGATCGCGTGGACGAGCCGGGCAACGCGCTGGGCGAGCTGATCGCCTCACAGCCCCAGCATCCCTACGCGCTGATCGGCTCGGGCGCAGTGGCGCCCGCGCTTCAGTGGTTTGGTGACCGCGTCGCCGAGGGGCCGCTGCCCGGATATCGATACGCCGGCTCCTTGGAGCGCAACCAGCTGCTGCCGACTGCCGTCGGCGCGCTGCGCCCATCCGCGCTCGTGCCCGAGACGATGACCGGCGGCGACTCGCGGTCGCTAGAGCGCGTCTGCATCGTCGGCACTCGGGCACTGCGTGACTTTCACCCCGCCCTGTGCGCCGCCAACCTCGCGCGGGCGGGAATCGACGCGCGGCCGGTGAGCATCGCGCTGGCGCTCGAGCGCGCGGACGAGAACGCGCTCGGGATCGCCCGCAAGTTCGACCAGCCGGCCTGGCGAGCGAGGTTCTGCGCCGAGCTGTCGCTGTCGCTGGGTCCCGAGGAGCACGTCGGGCTGCCGGCGATGCTCGGCCTGCGCGACCCGCACGCGGCCTGGTCCGACATGGAGCACCGCCTCGGCCGGCGGGTGTTCGAGATCCCGACGCTCCCGCCCTCGGTGCCTGGGATGCGCCTGTTCGAGATCCTCCGTGGCGCCTTGCGCCGGGCCGGCGGACGGCTGGTGCTCGGCGCGGGGGTGACCGGCTCCGAGCGCCAGGGCGAACGCGTCACGGCGGTGAGCACCCGCGCGGCGGGCCATGACGCGCGCTACGTGGCACCCTGGATCGTGCTCGCCACGGGCGGCTTCGCCTCCGGGGGGATCGAGCTGGACTCGCGCTGGATCACGCGCGAGCGGGTGCTCGGTTTGCCGCTGCGCGGCGTCCCCGGGCCTGGAGCGGCGCGCTTCTCCCCCACCTACCTGAGCGAGCAGCCGATCTCGCGTGTGGGGGTGGCGGTCGATTCCGAGCTGCGCGCCGAGGGCACGGAGAACGTGCTGGTCGCGGGCGCCGCGCTGCCCGGCGCGGTGCCGTGGCGCGAGGGCTCGGGCGAGGGCCTCGCGCTGGCCAGCGGCTACCGCTGCGCCGAGCTGCTGCTGGCCCAGGGCGGCGCGCGGGCCGAGGCGGCCGCATGAGCGTCAGCGAGGGCGACGGCGTCCTGCACGAGCTGCTGCGGGGGTCACTCGATCACTGCGTGAAGTGCACGATCTGCGAGACCGCCTGCCCGGTCTCGAACGTGACCCCGCTGTTCCCCGGCCCCAAGTACGCCGGGCCGCAGTCCGAGCGCTACCGGATCGCCGACGAGCCGTCGGTCGAGTGGTCGGTCGACTACTGCTCGGGCTGCGGGATCTGCACGCAGGTCTGCCCGCAGGGGGTCAAGGTCGCCGAGATCAACGCCGAGGCGCGCAACAAGCTCAAACGCCAGAAGGGCGTCCCGCTGCGCGACCGGATCATCACCCGTCCGACCTGGCTCGGGCGGCTCGGGACACCGTCCGCGCCGTTGGCCAACCTCTCGCTGCGCTTCAAGCCGGCGCGGATCGTGGCCGAGAAGCTGCTCGGTGTCCACCGCGACGCGCCGGCGCCGAAGTTCGCCGGGCGCCGCTTCTCGCGCTGGGCACGGGGGCGCCAGAGCCCCGAGACCGGGCGCAAGGTCGTCTACTTCCACGGCTGCGGCACCGAGTACTACGAGCCCTGGGAGGGCGAGAAGGTCGTCGCGATCCTCGAGCACAACGGGTTCGAGGTCGAGGTTCCCAAGCAGGACTGCTGCGGGCTTCCCCTGCAGTCCAGCGGCCTGTTCGACGACGCGCGCAAGGTCGTTCTACGGCTCGCCCGCGCGTTGGCGTCCTCGCTGCACGACGACGACACGATCATCGTCGGCAACGCGACCAGCTGCACGTTGATGCTCAAGCGCGAGGCCCGCGAGATCCTCGGCCTCGAGGACGACCCCGACCTGCGTCTCGTCTCGGAGCGCACGTATGACATCTGCGAGCTGCTGCTCGAGCTTCACGACCGCGGCGAGCTGCGGACCGACTTCCAGGCGGTGAACGAGACGGTCGCCTACCACGCTCCCTGCCAGCAGCAGGGCCATTGGATCGGCAAGCCGGCGCTCGACCTGCTGGCGCTGATCCCCGGGCTGCGGGTCGTGGAGATGAACGCGCGCTGCTGCGGGATCGCCGGTACCTACGGACTCAAGGCCGAGAAGTACGAGATCGCGATGAGCGTCGGCAGCGATCTGTTCGCTGAGGTACGCGCCTCGGGCGCGGGGACCGTGGCCTGCGACAGCGAGACGTGCCGGTGGCAGATCACCCACGGCACGGACAGGCCCTCGGTCCATCCGATCGACTTCCTGCACCGCGCCTATGGACTCGACGGCGCGCCGCCGCGCGCCTGACATGGTCGGCATCGTCGTCGTGTCGCACAGCGGCGCGCTCGCCGAGGGGGTGGTCGAGCTGGCGCGGCAGATGGGCGGCGAGGAGCTGGCGCTCGAGGCCGCCGGGGGGCTCGAAGACGGCTCGATCGGGACCGATGCGCAGCGGGTGCTTGGGGCGATCGAGCGCGCCATGTCCGACGACGGGGTGCTCGTCCTGATGGACCTCGGCAGCGCGTTGATGAGCGCCGAGATGGCGGTGCAGCTACTCACCGGAGACGGCCGCGTGGAGCTCAGCGAGGCTCCGCTGGTGGAGGGGGCGGTGGCCGCCGCCGTGGCGGCGCGCGCCGGGGGCTCGCTGGAGGAGGTACGCGCCGAGGCCGGACGCGCGCTGGAGATGAAGGCGGCACAGCTCGGATCAGAGTCTGGGGGCAGCGCGCCGGCCGAAGCGGTCCGGGCGCCGGCCGAAGCGGTCCGGGCGCCGGCCGAGGCCGAGTGCCGCATCCCGGTTCTCAACGAGATCGGCTTGCACGCCCGGCCCGCGGCGCTCGTGGTCAAGCTGGCGGCCGGCTTCGATGCCGACCTGCGGCTCGCCAAGCCGGGCGGCCCCGGGCCGGTGAGCGCGCGCAGCCTGACGGGCCTGATGACCCTCGTCGCGCGCAAGGGCGATGAGCTGATCGCCACGGCCGCGGGCCCCCAGGCGCGCGACGCGCTGGCGGCCCTCGAAGAGCTCGCCCGCGGCGGGTTCGGAGACGGCGTCGCGGCCACCGACGCGGGCATGGCGGCCACGGACGCGGGCATGGCGGCCACGGACGCGGGCCGGGCT
>JBPCQU010000062.1:0-4874 GCA_050997795.1 Solirubrobacteraceae bacterium
CTCTTGATGAGCGTTCCAGCTTGGCTGAGGGCGGCAAGAGCGTCGCGTGACGCATCGAGGTGAACTTCGACGCCGGCCTGCGAAAGCCTTGCCGCCGCGGCGGCGAGCTCCGGGGCGTCGGCCGGACCCGCATCACACCCGACCACCCGCTCTCCGCGGGCGCGCAGGGCCAGCGCCGCGGCGACCCCCGAGCGGGCGAGACCGATGACCAGGTACGGGCCGGGCGGGAGCGGCGGTCGCGGCTTGGACACGGGCGCTCAGCGTAGAGGGGACGCAGGATGCCGCCTCCGCGCAACCTGGTCAGGCTGGCGGTGGCTCAGCCGCGGATGCTGAGCTGGTAGACCACGAACCCAATCGCCCCGCAGGCCGCGGCCACGATCCAGAAGCGCAGGATGATCTTGGTCTCTGACCACGCCTGGAGTTCGAAGTGGTGGTGAATCGGCGCCATCAGGAAGACGCGCTTGCGGAACGTCTGGAACGAGAACACCTGGATCACCACCGACAGCACCTCGACCACGAAGATGCCGCCGAGCAGGATCAGCAGCAGCTCGGTCTTGGTCATGATTGCCAGTCCGGCGATCGCCCCCCCGAGCCCCAGCGAACCGGTGTCGCCCATGAAGATGCTGGCGGGGAAGCTGTTGAACCACAAGAAGCCGATGCAGGCTCCGACCAAACAGGCGGCGAGCAGCGTCAGGTCGTGCTCTCCGGTGGTGATGAACGTGATCCCGATATAGGCCAGGAGGACGATCGCGGCGCACCCCGCCGCCAGGCCGTCGAGCCCGTCGGTGAAGTTAACCGCGGTCGTGGTCCCCGCGACGACGAGGTAGATGAACACCGGATAGAGCGGTCCGAGGTCGATCGTCACGTCGACGAAGCGAACCTGGACGGTCGGCGCGATGTTGGCCTTTTGGGTCGCCACCCACCACAGGCCCAGCGAGATCGCGATCGTGACCGCGAGCTTGGTCCGCGCCCGCAGCCCCAGCGACCGTCGCTTGACGATCTTCGTGTAGTCGTCAGCGAACCCGAGCAGCGCGCACGCGACGCTCGCTCCGAACACCCCCAGCGCCTGCCAGTCGCGCTTTGAGAGCAGCAGGAACGGCACGGCGATCGCGGCGAAGATGATGATCCCGCCCATCGTCGGGGTCCCGGCCTTGGTCTGATGCCCCTGGGGACCATCCTCGCGGATGTTCTGTCCGAACTCTCGACGGCGCAGGAACTCGATGAACCTGGGGCTGAGAAACAGGCACATCAACAGCGACGCGGTCCCCGCGATCAGGATCGGGCCCGAGGCGGATCCGGTCCTCACTACGCGCTCCCCACTCCGAGCGCCTGGCACACGAGCTTGAGCCCCACGCCGAGCGACCCCTTGACCAGCACGAGGTCGCCGGCCCGCAGCAGCTCAGGCACAACGGCCGCGGCCTGCGCTGCGTCGGCCATGGACACCGCCTCGCCGTCGAAGCGCTGGGCGATCGCGGCGGCAAGCGGACCGACTGTCACCAGCAGGTCGACGCCGGCGGCGTTCGCGAGCCCTCCGAGCTGCTCGTGGTACGTACGTGCGCCGGGGCCGAGCTCGAGCATGTCGCCGAGCACCGCGACCCGGCGGGAGGCGCCGACGTCCGCGGCGCTCGCGGCGAGGTCTGAGAGGGCGGCGCGCATCGACATCGGGTTGGCGTTGTAGCAGCCGTCGATGACCGTCACCCCGCCCGGGAGCGCGATGCTCTCCCCCCGCCCTGCGCTCAGCGCGAGCTCGACGCGACCGCGCGGGGTGACCCCGACCGCGCCCGCGGCGGCGACAGCGGCCAGCAGATCCGTGCGCAGATGAGCCTGGCGAAACGGGACCTCGAGTACCAGCCGCTCTCCACCGGCGTCGATCTCGACCCGCTCGTCCTCCTCGTGCGCCAGCCGCACGTCTCCCCCTTCTCCGAACCTCACAATCCGGACATCGCTGCGCAGGTGGGGATCGAGCAGCCGCTCCCCGGCCGGGAGGATCGCGGTAGCCCCCGGAGCGAGCCCGGCGATCAGCTCGCCCTTGGCCGCAGCGACGTTCTGGACGGTGCCGAGCAGCTCGAGGTGGACCGGCCCGACGCTCACGATCACCCCGACGTCGGGCTCGGCGATCGCTGTGAGCTCGGCGATCTGGCCGGCGCCGCGCATCGCCATCTCGAGCACCACGATCTCGGTTTGCGGGGGAGCGGAGAGGATCTCGAGCGGCAGCCCGATCTCGGTGTTGAAGTTGGCCCGCGAGGCGATCGTCCGCCGCTGCGGGGCCAGCAGCGCCAGCAGCAGGTCCTTGGTCGAGGTCTTGCCGGTCGACCCGGTGACGCCGATCACGCTCGCCCCCAGCTCATGGCGCCAGGCGGTGGCGAGCCCTTGCAGCGCCTCGAGGGGGTCATCGCACGCCAGCACCACGCCTTTGCCCTGGGCGACGGCTGCCTGGGCGTGCTCGGGCGTAGCCAGAGCCCCCCAGGCCCCGGCCGCGAGCGCCTGGGACGCGAACGCGCCGCCGTCGTGGCTGGCGCCGGCAAGCCCCACGAACAGGTCCCCCGGGCCGCAGTCGCGCGAATCGATCGTCACGCGCTGGGGTCCTGACGATCGCTGTGCGGACGCGATCAGCCTTGCCCCACCCACGTCGGCGAGGTGCTGGGGTGTCCAGTGCTTCATCGCTTCAGAGCGGCGGCGCCCGCGGGCGTGCCGCTCAGGATCTCTAGCGCGACCGTGACGTCGTCGAAGGGGAGCTTGAATCCATCGGCGAACTCCTGTCCCTGCTCGTGGCCTTTGCCGGCGATCACCACGATGTCTCCGGCGCCGGCCGCTGCGATCGCCTGCCCGATCGCCGCGCGACGGTCGGCTTCGTGGAGGACATCGGGGCCGGCGCCGGCGAGGATCTGACTGATGATCGCCTCCGGGTCCTCGGAGCGCGGGTTGTCGGAGGTCACGATCGCCCGGTCGGCGAGACGGCTGGCGATCTCGCCCATCAGCGGGCGCTTGCCGCGGTCGCGGTCACCGCCGCACCCGAACACCACCAGCACGCGATGATCGGTCAGCGCCCGCGCCGCCTCGAGCACGTTTTCGAGCGAGTCCGGAGTGTGCGCGTAGTCGACCACGACCGCAAACGGCTGTCCCGCATCCACGCTTTCGAAGCGCCCCGGGACCTGGCCGGCGGTCGCGATCGCCTCAGCGCACGTTTGGGCTGGCACTCCCAGCGCGCGGGCGGCGGCGAGCGCCGCGAGCACGTTGTAGACGTTGAACTCCCCCCGGAGCGGGGACTTCAGCTCCAGCACGCCATCGGGGGTGTTCACGGTGAACGTCGAGCCCCACAGCTCGGTCCTGACGTCCCAGGCCCGGTATGAGGCCTGTCCGCGGATCGCGAACGTGACCGGCCGCTCGAGCTCGCCCACCAGCCGCGCTCCGTAGGGATCGTCGGCGTTGATGATCGCGGCGGCCGGCGGCTCGCCGCGTTCGAATAGCGCGCGCTTGGCGTTGAAGTAGTCCTCCATCGTGGGATGGAAGTCGAGGTGATCCTGGGTCAGGTTGGTGAAAATCGCGGCGGCGAAATGGATCGCGTCGGCGCGGTGGAGCTCGAGCGCGTGCGAGGAGACCTCCATCACGCAGGCCTGATCGCCGGCCTCGAGCATCGTCCGAAACGTCTTCTGCAGGTCGATCGCCTCCGGCGTCGTGCGCTCCACCCCGCGCTCGGCGCCGCCGATGATGCTCTTGACCGTGCCCAGCAGCCCGGTCTGTCGGCCGTCGGCTTCCAGGAGGGCGCGGAGCAAGAACGCGGTCGTGGTCTTGCCGTTGGTGCCGGTCACGCCGGCGATCTGCAGGTGCGCGGTGGGGTCGCCGTAGAAGGCGGCCGCAGCGGGCGCCATCGCCTCGCGCACCGAGGCCACCTGGACCTCGGCCACACCCAACCCCAGTTGCCGCTGCACCACCAGCGCGGCAGCGCCGCGCGAAACGGCGTCGGGGGCGAAATCGTGCCCGTCGCGGGTGAAGCCCGGCACGCAGAAGAACAGCGTGCCGGGCATCACCTCCCGGTTGTCGTAGGCGATGCCAGAGACCTCAACATCGCGCGCGCCGGCTGGAGCGCCGGGCATCACCTGATCCAGCCGCATCGCGGGGCGAGTCTACTTCGAGCCGCCGTCAACCCCGCTGGTCCCCGTCCCCGCGGAATGACGCCGGCGCAGCCAGGTGCGGAGACCTCAGCTAAGCAGACACCACCAAACAGCGCGCTAACCCCTGGCCAGGTCATAGCATGGGCACCGCGGGCTAGCGCGCCGTCGCTCACTCGTTAGGCGAGCCCCCTGGTTTGTATTGCTCGGACGCCTCGCGTGCCTCTTGCACCGCCTGGCGTGCTCGCTCCGCTTCCTGCTCAGCGGCATCTGCGTCCAACGCAGCCGCGTCAGCCCGGTCACGCACGGCCTTACTGTGAGCCAGCTTCTTCTCGGCCTCACGCGCAAGCTCGTCAACACGCCGCTGGGCATCCTGTCGAACTTTTGCCCACTCACTAGCGCTACGCAATTGTCCACTCCCGGACAGATCCAAGCCGTAGGCCACCGCCACTCGCTCCAGTTGGTCCTGCCCGACAATCTTCCCTCCGAAAGTGTCTTCGCTGCGCTCGATCTGCTCCTTGTCGTAGCTCACGTGGATGTGATCGCGACTAGCGGTAGCTCCCGGCATGGGAATCAGCCTCGTCTTGCGTCCGAGAAAGCCGTTGCTAACTGCAATCAGAACCGGGTCGTCACTCGCGGCGTCGTAGAAGACCTCCTGGAGCGTGCCCAGGTGCGCACCGCCCGGGTCGAGCACGTTCAGGCCGACCCATTCCTCGACTCGTCTCACCTCGACCATACGAAACGTTCGCTCCCGTTGAGCCCTTG
>JBPCQU010000081.1:0-6124 GCA_050997795.1 Solirubrobacteraceae bacterium
GGGGGGGGGGGGGGGGGGGAAAAAGGACCAACGCCTGTGGTGGGGGGGGGGGCGAGCGTGGGGGGCGGGCATCACAACACACCCCCGACTGCGGATCGCTCAGCAGCCGCCGGACGACCGCGGCGCCGATCGCTCCGGCGCCGCCTGTCACGAGCACGCGCGCCATCAAAGAGCCGCGTCCGGCGAGGCGTCGAGTCGGGCCGCGGGGCCGAGCAGAGCCGGGGTCTCGGCCGCGTAGAGGAACACCTGCGCGGTGCCGAGGCTGTTCCACGGATCGACGAGCAGGCACTCCTCCGAGGCCAGAGCGACGATCTCCTTGAGCGTCTCGGGGCGCTCGAACTCCGAGTGGTTGGTGGCGACGATCACCACGTCGGCGTCGCGGACCGCGTCACCGAGCGTCTGCGTCGGCGTGGCGGTGTGCGGATCGCAGACGGCGACGTCGGCCAGCTCGCGCTCGAGCAGCCGGATCAGCTTCGGCGAGAGCGAATCGCGCTCGTCGTCGGTGTCGCGCTTGAAGGTCAGGCCCAGCACCGCCACCTTGCGCGAGCCGAGACTCCCAATTCTGCGCTTGATCCCCTCGACCAGGAACAGCGGCACGCTCTCGTTGACCCTCGACACCGCGAGCAGCATGCCGGGGCCGTGAGAGCGCTCTTCGGAGAACGCGAAGTCCTTGCGCAGGCAGCTCCCGGCGGTCAGGCCCGGCATCGCGATCCCCCCGCGCGGGTAATCGTGATTGATCAGCTCGATCACCTCGAACACGTTGGCGCCGAAGCTCTCACAATCCATCATCAGCAGGTTGGGGAGCGCGAACGTCGCGTAGCGCAGGATGTTGGTCCAGATCTTCGCGAGCTCGGCGTGCACCGGCGTCGTCTTGACGATCGGGGCGCCGAACACGCTGAACAGGCTCGCGGCGCGCTCGGTCGAGGTCTCGCAGACGCCGCCGATGATGCACGGAAGGGTCGAGATCTCCTCGAGGAACCGGCCGGCGGCGATCCGCTCGGGGGCGTGAGCCACGAACACGTCCTCGCCGACGCGCAGGCCCCGCCGCTTCTCCAGGTATCCGGCCACGAACTCGGTCGTTCCGGGGGCGATCGTCGAGCGCAGGATCAGGGAGTGGCCGGGGCGCAGCAGCGGCAGCAGGTCGTCGACCGCCGCGCGCACCTCCCGCAGGTCGCTCTCGATGTGCGAGAAAGAGGGCGTCCCGATCGTGATCACGATGTCGTCGGCCTGGGCGGCGTCACCGGCGCGGTCGGTCAGCTCGAGCCTGCCGGTCGACCGTACGCGATCGAGCAGGTCCTGGGTTCCGGCCTCGCTGAAGGGCATTCGCCCGGCCCGTAGTGACGCCAGCACGCGGGGGTCGCTGTCGACGCCGAGCACGCGCAGACCACGGTCAGCGAAGCACAGCGCGAGCGGCAGCCCCACCCGCCCGAGGCCGATCACCGATATGTAACGCTCGTCACCCATGTCCTAGATGTAAACGTATCTCGGGAGCGGACGTTCTGGAGTTTTCCGGTCCGCACGGTCGGACCGTAGGGCCGGCCGGTGTCAGTGTGGCTTGCGGGTGTCCCGGCCCAGGCTCGCCAGGGGGGTCAGCCCGGACTCGGCGGGATAGCCTCTGACCTCTCCGACGTAGGCGATCTTGTCGAGCCGCGCGATCTCCCGCTCGCCCTCGATGCGCGCCGGGTGGCTCTCCGGCAGGCCGCGGATAAGAGTCCGGATCCGCTCGCGTAGCTGGAGCGCGAAGTGGGGCGTCGAGGCGCCCATCAGCTGGCGCACATCCTCGATCGTCACGCCGTGGTCGGCGCGCAGGCGCTCGGGGTTCTCGGCTTGGCTCATCGCGACGTCTGGGGCACGGCCTGCAGGAGATTGTCCATCTCGGCCTGGACGCCGACCGAGATCTCGCTCGGATCGCCGATCACCCAGCCGTGGTTGTAGACGGCCGCGGTGGGTCCCTCCTGGGTGTAGCCGGGGGTCGCGTAGTTGAGGAAGAAGTCGAGCACCGAACGGGGGAGGGTAGAGGGATTGTCCACCAGCAGCTGTGGACCGTAGTCGCCACTGCCCGAGAGCGCCGCCGAGGCGGCGGCGTCGAGCGGGCGGCTCGCGTTGAGGAGGACGTAGCCGTGTCCGGGGCTGCGGATCGCCCAGCCGAAGCTGCCGGGCACGTGGGCGCACGGCTGCCCGTACGCGCAGGCGGGGTCGCGGTACTCGGCGAACGCGACCGAGTTGGCAGCCGGATCGGGTCCGCCGACTCGTTTGACCGGGCCGTACTTGCGCAGCTGGGCGAGCACGCTGTTGGAGATCACGCTGGGCGGGCCAAGCACGTAGATGCGCGGCGTCTGGTGGGCGAGCAGCGCCTGGCGCGTCGCCGCGGGAACGCTCGAGCGGCCGACGAACAGGACCGGATCGCCGCTCTCGGCGGCCCAGCCGGCGGCCGGCATGGCGTACGCGGGGTCGAGCGCCGAGGCGATCACGACGTCGGGGCTCGTCTTTCCCTGCGCGGCACTGGCGAAGCGGTCGATCCCGGCGGCGAGGGCGTACGGGTCGGTGCCCTTGATCGAAGCCGAGCGCACACCCGTCGGGGTCGGCACGGCGCCGATCCGGATCACCTGAGCGCCCCCCACGGCGCCTGATCCCGTGGGCGCCAGCTCGGCGATCGCGTCCCGGGTCGCGGGCGGCAGCGCGCTGCTTCCCGACAGCAACGTCGGCGCGTGGATCGGCGGTGCCATCAGCACCGAGGCGGCGAGCGCCGCCTGCCAGTCACCGGTGGGCGCGATCGTGACCGCGGCGGGGTGCGTTCCCGGCGCGGCCGAGGGGTAGACGGCGAGGGCCACCCCGGCAGCGTTAGCGGCCGGGTCGGCGCCCGCTACCCGTGTGGTGTTCTTGGTCGCGAGCGACGGGAAGCCGAGCTTCTGCGCCGCCTGCGGGGTCTTGGACGGGATGCCGATCGTGATCGTCGAGGCGGCCGTCGGCTTGAGCAGCTTGGTCCCGCCACACCCGGCGAGCGCCAAGCCGGCGCCGAGCAGGATCACAAGCAGCCGCCGTCGCATCGGCGCGCACGTTAGCGGTCGATCTGGTTGCGGGCGCCGATCGAGCGGCTGGCGTGGGGCGGCGCACGCGGCGTGCGCGGCGCGCGAATCGACTCCCCGCCGCGCAAGCGGCTATATTGCCGCCACGCCTAATCCGCGGGCACAACAACCGCGGAGCGGGGGACCCACTTTGAGATCCCCATGGGGCTAATCCCGCGGTGAACCCGCGGGAGGCGCAGGCTCTTTTAGCGCCAGCCCGACAGCTAACCCCGCCGGCCGACGAAAGAGAGATTTTGCGCTACCTACGTTTACTAGCTCCCGTCTGCGCGCTGTTTGCGTTCGCCGGGGCAGCACAGGCGTCGTTCGCCGCCGGCGGCGACGGCGTCCCTGGCACCGCCGCCCCCGCGTCGAGCGGTCCCGGTTCCGGCTTCACTTCGCAAACCGGCGGCGCCGGCCTGAGCGCCCCCAAGACGCCGGCGAGCACGCCCGCACACCCGATCGTCCCGGGTACCAAGGCCAGGATCATCCACGGAGTCGCCTACGCCCCGTCCTACGCGCCGATCCAGGTCCAGCGGATCATCTGGGCGGGCGACAAGATCCGCCACAAGCCCTACATCTACGGCGGCGGCCACGGGGTCTGGAACGACGCCGGCTATGACTGCTCGGGCTCGGTGTCCTACGTCCTGCACGCCGCGGGCCTGCTCAAGATCTCGATGGACTCGAGCGAGTTCGAGTCCTGGGGGCTCAAGGGCCTCGGCCAGTGGATCACCGTCTACACAAACCCGGCCCACGCGTTCATCCAGGTCGCGGGGATCCGGCTCGACACCTCCGCCGAAGGCGATCCCCACCCCGCCCCCGGCACCGGCCCACGCTGGCGCCCGCTGATGCACGGCGCCCCCGGCTTCGAAGCGCGCCACCCGGCGAACCTGTAGCCCTGATATGGAGAGTCGTTTGTCAAGTGGGGGACGATGATTGCTCGCATTTGCGTTGGGTGGGTCGTGGGTGTGGTCGGCTGGGTGGGTGGCGGTCCGGCAGGCTGTGCGCGACGCGCGGTCAGGCTGATATTCGCGGGTTGGGTACCGCAGGACCATGGTTCGTCGTGGGGAGCCGCTGTCTAGCGTCGGGCGTGGCCAGCCCTGAGGGGCGGGATGCTCATAGGGCTTTCGCGGGTTCCCCGCGCGTTGCCGGGCCGCCACTGACCCAGCTGACGGGATGGAGTAATTCGATGGGGCTCTGTTCACTCGATTTGGCAGATCGCCCACGCGAACCCAGCGAGCTCGCGGGCGGCAGCGACCGCGATGATCGTGCGGCGCTTGGCGCGTGTTTCGAGCCGCGTCCAGGTGCGGTGCAGCCGCTATTGGGCTGACCAGGCGATCGCGATCACTTCGGGTGGCTGGTTGGCTTGGCGGTCAGTCAGCGCCTTGCCGATCCGGGGGCGAGGGCGGTAGTGCCAAGCGGCCTCGATCAGCAGCCGGCGGGCGTGCCCGGACCCGGTCTTGGTGATCGACCCAAGCCGGCGCTGCTGCCCGGTCGTGGACTCACACGGCACCAGTCCGACATAGCTCATCAGCTGCTCGGCGCGGGCGAAGCGCTCAAAGTCACCGATCTCTGAGCACAACCCGACCGCGGTCAGCATGTCGATCCCGCGCAGGCACCGCAACCGGCCGACCTGGACCTGCCACGGCGAGCTGGGGATCAGCGCGACGATCTCGCGCTGGAGCTGGTCGCGTCGGTGCACCAGCGCGTCGATCGCGCCGTGAACGTCAAGCAGCGTGGCCTGCGCGGCCGGCCACTCCAGCACGACCGCAGCCAGCCAGTCGCGGTGACGCTGAGTCCACGCCGGCCCGTCGTCAAACCGGATCCCGTGACGCAACAGCAGCTTGGAGAGCCGGTGCCGGGAGCGCATCAGATCGACGCGCACCCCCTCCCGCGCGCGGACGAGGTCACGCAACGCCTCCTCCTCAGGGCCGGGCACCCGAACCGCTGACAGCTTGCCGGCCAACAGCAGCCTGACCAGCAGCTCGGCATCCCGCCGGTCGGTCTTGACCCGATCCCCCGACGCGCGCGGGATCTTGCTCGGCGCCGCCACGACGCACTCCACGCGACGCTTGGAGAGCTCGCGCGCCAGCCCGTACCCGGTCGGGCCCGCCTCATACGCAGAACGCACCGGCCGCGGCAATCCCGCGCAGAACGCTGCCGCCTCCCCAGCATCACCGTTCATCCGGAACGTCCGCAGCTCACCGCTCTCAGCGTCGAGCACCGCCGCGACGATCTTCGCCGCGTGCACGTCGAGGCCGACCAGGGTCTTAGCCTTCGCCATGGCTGGCTCCTCCTATTCGGTTGTGGACCGGTCGCGCGGCGGCTACCGCGCGGCATGAACATCCCCCCACGACCGACGTGGAGGAACCGGCCACTTCTACATCTCGGGCCGGACGGACCTCAATCCATATGGTCTAGCTCTCCGGCAAGCGCTGGGCGAGCATCTCCCGGCGTTCGGCTAGCCGGTTGGCTCGGCGCATCTCGGCCTCGCCCATGCGGCGGTGCTCGTCGGGCGTGCTCGCCAGGGCCGGCGGCACCGGCGCGGGTCGACCTTCGGCGTCGAGCGCGACCATCGTCAGGTAGGCGGCATTCGTGTGACGCGCCTCGCCCGTCAGCGGATTCTCGGCTTCGACCCTGACCCCGACCTCCATCGAGCTACGCCAGGCGGCGTTGACGCTCGCCCTGAACGTGACCAGCTCGGCGACGTAGATCGGAACCAGGAAGGCCATTCGGTCCATCCCCACCGTGACCACGCGTTGGCGGGCGTGCTTGATCGCCGCCAGGCCGGCGGCCTCGTCGGCGAGCTTCATGATCGTCCCGCCGTGGATGTTGCCCGAGCTGTTGGCGTCGGTCACACCCATCCAGTGCGAGAGCACCACGCGCGACTCCGATACCGGCTTGCCCTCCATCGCGCTGATCCTAAACGCGGGCGGGCCGCTAGGCTTGTGGAGCCAGTCCAGCCACCGCCCAAGGAGGATGCGATGCCGGGCCTTTCCGGGCGCATGTCCACCGTCGTCAAAGCCAAGATCTCAAAGCTGCTCGACCGCGCCGAGGATCCC
>JBPCQU010000099.1:0-23079 GCA_050997795.1 Solirubrobacteraceae bacterium
TGCATGAGGGCCACCCCTTTCCACGAGGGCTTTTCGGCTTGGCGGTCGGAGGCTGGTCTCCTGGCTTACGGGCCTATCAGGCGCGCCTTCCCGGTCGGCTCGGCGCCGGCCAGTGGCTTGGTGCGGCTGACGTCCCCGATCACAGTGGCGGGTCCGCACCAGATTCACACCGGCTTCCCATCGCCACCGACCTTGAACGAGCGCATCGTACCGCGCCTCGAGCCCGTGGCCGAGCTTGGCCGTAAACTCCGGGCGGTGACCGTCAACCTGACGCGGATCTACACCCGGCTCGGCGACGGCGGCGAGACCCACCTGGGCGACATGAGCCGCGTTCCGAAGACCGATCCGAGGATCGAGGCCTACGGAACGGTCGACGAGCTCAACGCCCAGCTCGGCGTGGCGCT
The DNA here is from genome assembly GCA_050997795.1 of Solirubrobacteraceae bacterium. Taxonomy (GTDB): domain Bacteria; phylum Actinomycetota; class Thermoleophilia; order Solirubrobacterales; family Solirubrobacteraceae; genus Palsa-465. The sequence continues at coordinate 405 of JBPCQU010000099.1, forward strand.
CACGCTCGAGGATCTCGACGAACGGTACGCCGGCTGGCTGCGCCACATCCAGAACGACCTGTTCGACGTCGGCGCCGACATCGCCGCGCCACCGGACTCAGAGCGCGAGCGGCTGCGGGTGCTCCCGGAGCAGACCACCTGGCTCGAGGAGCGCTGCGACGAGGTCAACGCGGGCCTCGAGCCCTTGAGGTCGTTCGTGCTCCCAGGCGGCACCCCCGCGGCGGCGCACCTGCACGTCTGCCGGACCGTATGCCGGCGCGCCGAGCGGCTGACGATCGCCTGCGGTGAGCAGGCCAGCCCCGAGGTCGTGCGCTACCTGAACCGGCTCTCAGACCTGCTCTTCATCCTCAGCCGCGGCGCCAACCGGGGCGAGGAGCCGCTGTGGGAGCCGGGCCGCTTCCGCTAGCCGCCACCTTCCCCGCCAACGCGACCCGAGCCACCGCTGGGCGGCCCGGCTACCCGCGCCTGAGCGCGAGTGTCGCCCCGGTGGCGATCACCAGTCCGAGCGCCGCGATCCCCGCCGCCCCGGCGATGAACGCCACGTGGGCGCTCGCGTAGGTGACGACGGCATGCGGGCGCACCAGCGCGATCAGGGCCGCGAGCAGCAACGCCCCGAGGACCAGGAGCGACATCGGGGCCAGCGCCTCAGCGATCGAGACCTGGGCACCCGCGCTCGCGTCTGACGCCCGCCGCGGCGCCGGCCGACGCGCCTCGAGCCAGGAGAGTCCCGCCGCGCCGAGCAGCGTCCACGTGGTGGCCACCAGGAAGCCGCCGAGCACGTCAGTCGGGTAGTGCCACGCGAGCTCCAGGAACGAGTAGCAGACGGCGATCGAGAACGCCGCCATCGCGGCGCCGACGAGCGGCCGAAGCCGTGCCGGGGCGGCGATCACTGCGCACAGCGCGAGTGCCATCACGGCGGTGGCATGCCCGCTCGGCCATGAGGCCGCACCGACCATAGGCCCGGGGAACGCGCCCGAGCGCGGCGTCGCCAGCAGCGGCTTCAGCAGCTGGGTTGTCGTGTTGGCGCCGAGCATGATCAATCCGACCGCGACCGCCACGCGTGGACGGCGCCTGATCAGGGCCACCACAACCGGCACGGCGGCGAGCAGCACGTACGGATGGGGATCGCAGAGGTTGGCGACGAACCTCGTGATCTGGTCGATCCGCGGCCGGTGCAGTCCCGCGAAGCCGCGCAGAATCGAACGGTCGGCTCGCTCGACGATCCCGACGTGAAACGCGGCAAACCAGGTCACGAACAGCAGCGCGACGCCGGCGGCGGCGCCGCGCAGCGCGATCCTGGCGCGATTGGACATTGGCCCAGCGTAGCCAACCCCGGGTGGGGCGCCTGCGCTTTTACCCGGCGTGAAGGGGGGTTTTAGCCGCGATCGTGCTCTGAAGCAGGCTCGTGCTCGGCGCCGGCCTTGCGGGTAACCCGGAACTCCGGCGGCGCGCCCGTCCGCCGGACGTGCGAGTAGTGCTCGAGATCCTCGGGCGAGGCGACCTCAACCCTCAGCCCCTCGGCAAGCTCGAACCGGCCGGCCTCGTACAGCAGCTCCTGGTAGCGCGGCGCGACGGCCGCGCCGGGAGAGCCGGACGTCCGGGCGCCCTCGCCGCGCGACCCGTCGCCCTCGATGTCGAGGTCATAGTGGCCGAAGCGCAGCATCCAGCGCCGGCCGCGGGCGAGCTTGTCCGCGGTCAGCTTGATCGCAGAAGCGCGTGGGCGAGCGGAGGATCCCGGAGGGCCCATGCCGGTCCGCAGGCCGGCGTGCTCGGCCACCAGCGCAGAGCAGAGCCGCTCGAAATTACGTTCGTACGGAGCCGGGACGATCGCCACCGCGCCCCGGGCGTCGAGGTCGCCGCGAATCGCCCTGGCCACGGGGCCAACCACGACGTAGTCGACCTTGTTCGCGTTCAACCAGCGCAGCACTGCGATCGAGCTCTGCTCGAGGTGCTCGAGTCCGTCGCGCAGCTCGACGGGTTGGGACTCGATACCCGGCGGGCGGTGTTTGAGGAGCATGGTGCTGCGTTCGCTCCCGCGCCACCGACTCCTTCTCGAAGACGCTGAGATCCGGAGCCGGACGGCTTCGCGAGCACCGCCGTGGCAACCTATACGCTCGTTCGCCGATGGACTCCGAGCAACTGCAGAGGCGCCGCGCGGCGCGCGCACACGGGCGCCGAAGGCGGGCCGCTCGCCGGCGGTTGGCGGCCGTCGGAGCCCTGGCGGCAGTGGTGATCGTGGCTGCGGTCGCGGTCGCGTCCTCGGGTGGCTCAGGTCCGTCGTCGACTTCCGGCCGCTCGGCAAGTGCTTCGCACTCGGCTCGCAACCGTCACCGCCATGCCGGCAGCGCCGCCGGCGTCGGCAAGGCGCGCGGGGGCTCGACCGCCGCGGCGCTCGGACCCGCCACCGGCAGGCCCGGCGCGGCCACGGTGCCGATCCTGATGTATCACGTGATCGCACCCCCGCCGGCGGGCGCCCCGTTCCCGGGGCTGTACGTGCAGCCGCAGGAGTTCGCCGCCCAGATGCAGGCGCTCAAATCGGCCGGCTGGCACCCGGTCACGCTCGACCAGCTTCGCGCCTACTGGGAGCACGGGGCGCGGCTCCCGACGGGCAAGCCGATCGTGCTCACGTTCGACAACGGCTACCGGTCGCAGTACACCGAGGCGATGCCGGTGCTGAGGCGGCTGGGGTGGGTCGCGGACGAGAATATCCAGCTGAGCGGGCTTCCCCCCTCCCAGGGCGGACTGACCGACCCCCAGGTCCGGGGGCTGCTGAGCGCCGGCTGGGAGCTCGACACGCAGGGGATCAGCCACGCCGATCTGATCGCGCTCGACGCCTCGCAGCTGCACTACCAGGTCTCGACGGCGCGCCAGATCCTCCGCCGCCGCTACGGCGTCCCCGTGAACTGGTTCTGCTACCCGTCGGGCCACTACGACGGCACGGTCGTGGCCGCGGTCCGCGCCGCGGGGTATGTCGGTTCGACGACCGTGGTCCCAGGCTGGGCGAGCCCCGCGGCCGACAGCTACCGCCTCCCGAGGCTGCGCGTGCTCGGCGATACCAGCCCCTCGGCGCTGCTGGCGCAGATCGCCTCGAGCAGCACGGCCTCCGCGCCGCCCGCCTCCTATGGAGGCGCCTGAAAATCTCAGCGCCATCAGGTCGCTTCGCACCCCCTGCGCGGCAGGAGGTGGGCGACGCCCGGCAGCCCGGCGTCTGGCCCTATTCGAACGTGTCGCGAAGCCGGTATCCGACCCCGGGCTCGGTGATCAGGTACTCCGGACGCGACGGATCGGCCTCGAGCTTGGCACGAATGTGGGCGACGTGAACCCGCAGGTAGTGGGTTTCCTGCCCGTACTCGGGTCCCCAAACCTCGTGCAGGAGCTGGCGGTGGGTGACGAGCCGCCCGCGGTACTGTGCGAGCACCCGGACGATGTCGAACTCGATCGGGGTCAGGTGCACCTGCTCGCCGGCGCGCGTCACCCGGCGGTCGAGAACGTCTATCACCAGCTCGCCGATCGTCAGCTCCGAGCCCGCGCCGGGATCGGCCGAGCGGCGCAGAACCGCGCGCAGGCGCGCGAGCAACTCGTCGGTGCCGAAGGGCTTGGTGATGTAGTCATCGGCTCCCGCGTCGAGCGCGCGCACCTTCTCGCGCTCGTCGCCGACGGCCGACAGGACGAGGATCGGAAGCCCGCTCCAGCGTCGGCACTCTTGGCAGACCTCGACCCCCTGGCCGTCGGGCAGCACCAGGTCGAGCACGAGCGCGTCGGGCGGACGGGAAGCGAGCAGGGCGAGGGCCTGTGCCTTGTTCTCGGCCGACTCGACCGCGTAGCCGGCGTTTCTCAGGATGATCTTCAGCCCGCGCACGATCTGCGGCTCGTCGTCGACGACCAGGATTCGAGGCCCCGGCCCGGCGCTCACCGCGGCACCGGCGATGGCTGCCGAGCCACGGGGAAGCTGACCGCGAACGAGGTTCCCTGCTCGGTGCCGGTCTGGAGCAGGATACGACCGCCGTTGGCCTCGACGAAGCCGCGACAGACGGCCAGCCCGAGCCCGGAGCCCGAGCCGGCGTCGCCGCGTCCGCGGAAGAACGGCTCGAACACCTGCGCGCGCTCTCGGCTGGGGATCCCGCGGCCCCGGTCGGTGACCCTCACCGTGACCCGCCCGGCGGCGGCGCCGCCGCTGACTCGTACCGGGGAGCGGTCGGGCGAGAACTTGACGGCGTTCTCGAGCAGGTTCGAGAACACCCGCTCGAGCTGGGCGGCGTCGGCCCTGACCAGCGGCAGGTCGACCCCGAGCTCGAACTCGATCGGATGACTGGACCGCAGATTCGCGGCGGCCGAGGCCACCACGTCGTGCAGGTCGCACCAGTCGGCGCGCGGGAGCGCCGCGCCGGCCTCGATCTTCGACAGGTCGAGCAGGTCGTCGACGAGCTTGGCGAGGCGGACGCCCTCGCCGTCGATCACGTCGATCAGCTCCGCGCGCTCGGCCGCGGTGATGTCGCCCGCGCTGAGTGCCGAGCCGGCGGTCGTGATCGCCGTCAGCGGTGAGCGCAGATCGTGCGAGATCGCGTGCAGGATCGCGGTGCGGGCGGTATCCGTTCGCTTGGCGGCCTCGGTCTCGGCGGCCTGCTCCGCCACCCGCTCGCGCTCGACGGCGACATCGATCAGACGACCGAGGGGTTCGGCGAGTCGCTCGATCTCCGTCCACTCCAGGGATGCGTCACCGGCGACGTACAGCCACACCCGCGGGCTCGCGGCGAGCCGCAACGACCTTTCGCCCGCGCCGGGGGAGGGAACCGGCTGCACCGAGACGCGGGCGTGCGACGCGCCCGTGGCGACCGCCACGCGAGCGCCGATGCTCTCGAGCTGGGCCTGGAGGCTGCGGCCGGCGAGGATCGCCGAGGCGGCGTCGGCCAGCAGCGTGGCCTCGCGCTCCCGCGCCGCCGCCACGCGGGCGCGACTCTCGGCCTCGGCCGCGCGCCGGCGCCACGCCGCCGCCAGGCGACCGACGACGACGGCCGCGATCAGGAACACGATCAGGTCGATCAGGTCCTGCGTGTGGGCGATCGTCAGCCGGTGCCGGGGGGCGATGAACAGGAAGTTCAGCGTCAGAACGCCGAGCGCTGCTGTCGCCAGCGCGGCGAGCTCGCCGCGCCGGATCGCGACCTCGAGCACCGCGAGCAGGTAGATGGCCCCGAGCCCCGCCGGCGGTGCCGCCGACTGCAGCGCGGCGACGATCGCCGTCGCGACGGCCACCGCTACCACAACCTCGAGCGCATCGACGAGCGCGACGCGGATCGCAGCGGGCTCGGGGAGCCTCCGAACGCGTGCCTGCAGCTGGTCGCTCATGTTGCTCTCAGGCTACGCCGCCACCGGCGGCCGGGGCTCCGCACGCTCGGGTGTCGACTCGACGATCACGCGGCACGGCCGCTCGCGAAGCACGGTTTCGAGCGCGCGGCCGAAAGCGCCGCCGCGGGTCATCGGCATCACGATCGCCGCGGCGTGCATCTCGCGTGCCTCGTCGACGATTCGGCGCCCCGTCTGTCCCGCCCTGACCTTGTCCCAGCGGCCTGAAACGCGGCGCCCGCCCTGCACCTTCGCCTCCTCGATGATCGACTGGGCCGCGGACTCCTGCTCCGGGAGCACCGCATCGATCGGGCTGCTGGCCGGAACCGCGATCGTGACCAGCACGTGGATCCCGCGCCGGCGCCGAGCCGCCAGCCGAGCCGCGGTGGCCATTACCTCGGGCACGTAACCGCCCTCGTCGAACGCCACCACGACCGAGTCGTACTCGGCCTCCGAATCGGCGGCCGGCCCGGCGACGGCGATCTTCTTGGTCGTGGTCAGGTCGAGCCCCTGCCGCCGTCGATAGGTCACGTAGATGGCGATCCCGAACAGCAACCAGCCGATGCCCGCAGCGGCTACGTTCAGATGGAGCGCCGTGACGGTGACGAAGGCCAGGAAGGTGCCGAGACCACCGAAGATCGCGAACAATGGGAGCTCGTTGCCCGCGATCCGCAACGTTCCCGGTCCACGGTATGGACGGACACGATCCGGCTCGCGGACCCGCAGCCGGATAACGGCCAGGTGGGCGATCGTGAACGACAGCATCGCGCCGAACGCGTACATGTTGCCGAGAAAGTCGGCCTGCCCGGGGATCATCGTCAAGCAGGCAATTCCGCCGAACACCAGGATGCCTATCCACGGCGTTCGAAAGTGCGGATGTAGGCGGCGCAGGCCATCCGGCACCTGCCGGTGCAGGCCCATCGAGTAGACCAACCGGGAGACGCCGATGATCCCCGCATTGGTGGCGATGAACAGGATCGTCGCGGCCAGCAGCCCGACGTAGATCTCGCCCGCGTGCTGGAGCGGACCGAGGTGCAGGTGCTTGACGATCCCCAGCACCGGGTCCCCGGCGAAGCCGCCCTTGCTCTCGGCCACGCCGAGAAGCGTCTGGCAATGACCGTTCGTGCAGCGCACCGGGAGCGCCGAGAGTGCGACGGCCGGCAGCGCAGCGTAGATCGCAAACACGGCGATCACCACCCGATTGATCGCGCGCGGGATCGTGCGCGTCTCGTCCTTGGCCTCCTCAGCCATGTTGGAGATCGTCTCGATCCCCGTGTAGGCGATCATCCCGACTGGAATCGCGATCAGGAAGTCCTTCCAGTGCGGGACGGTCCCGAGGTGCACGTTGGCGATCAGCGTGTGCGGGGACAGGACCAGCACGCCGCCGAGTACGACCAGCAGTACCTGGGTCGAGAAGTCCGTGATCGCCAGCGCGATGTTCAGCGCCGCCGCCTCGGTGACGCCGACGACATTGATCGCGCACAGCACCCCGACAACCCCGATCCCAAACACTATGTCGCCGGGTGATGACCTCAGGAACGGGAAGAACAGGCCCCCGATGTAGTGCGGCACGAAGAACGCCGAGATCGCGATCGTGATCGTGTAGTTGAGCATCTGGGCCCAGGCGGCAAAGAACGACCAGAACTCGTTGAATGCGTGACGCGCGAAGCTGGAGGACCCACCCGCCTCGGGGTACATCGCCGTCGCCTCCGAGTAGGTCGCCGCGGTCAGGTAGAAGATGACGCCGGTGACCACGAACACGATCGGGGTCAGGCCCAGCGCGTAGGAGGCCACAAGCCCGAGGGCGTAGTAGATCGAGGAACCGACGTTCCCGTAGGCGGTCGAGGCGAGCGCGTTGACCCCCAGCACGCGCTGCAGCCCTTCCAGTCTGCGCTCGGCCATCAGCCGCTCCTGCGCCCCAGCCGCGTGATCGCGAGCCCCGCGTTCATCGGCGGGACTCTAATCGCTGTCGTCGGGCGGCTCACCCTCATCTGCGCGGCCGTTGGCACCGCCGTTGCCGGGCCGCGCGTCGGCCGGCGGCGCGGTCAGAATCACTCGGCACGGCGCCTTGCGGATCACGTACTTGGTTATCTCCCCGACGTAGTTGTCGAGCGGGCCGCCGGCGCCGCCGAACAGCGCGCCACCGCGGATGCGCGACGGCTCCTCGGCGGCGAGCACGATCGCCTCGACGCCACGCTCGCGGGCCTCTGAGACGATCGCCGCCCCCACTCGCCGGGCGCGCACGAGCGTCGTGGCGACGGTCACGCCCTCATACTCCTCGCCGACCGCCTTCGCCCGCGCCAGCGCTTCGCGACCGCGCTGCACCTGAGCCTCCCCCAACGGCGCTTCGAGCGGCAACGACAACGGCATCTCCACCACCCATATCGCTTCGATCACCGAGCCGCCCTGGCCGGCACGTTCGTGCGTGTCGGCCGCCAGCCGGCCCGCCGTCTGCACGATGTCGTCGTCGAGCTTCGATCCGAACAGCGGCACCAGGATCGACCCGAACTCGGGCGCGAGCGTCTCGTGGCGCAGCGCCCGCTCGGGAATCGTGACGCGCCGCAACAGCGGTTTGGACTCGGTCTTGCGGTAGACGACGTACAGCGTCAGTCCGGCGAGCAGCCAGCCGACGCCCACATAACGAGCGCCGGAGTGAAACGCGAGCACCGCGATCCAGCCCGCGAACGAGAGCAGCGCTCCGAGCACCGCGGGGATCGGGACGCTCGCCCCCCGGACCCTAAAGGACATGGGTACGCGGTAGTTGCGCGGGCGATCGGGCTCGCGAAAGCGCAGCGCGATCACCGACAAGTGGGCGATCGTGAACGACAGCAGTGCGCCGAACGCGAAGATCCCGATCAGCAGCTCGAGGTCGGTCGGAAGCACGAGCGCTGCGGCGCTGGCGCCGGCCACGGTCATGATCACGAACGGGGTCCCCCAGCGGGGGTGAAGCCGCCCCACGGCGCTGGGGATCTGCCGGTTGGTGGCCAGCGAGTACCCGACGCGCGAGACCCCGAGCATCGCCGAGTTGGCGGCCGCCACGAGACCCAGGGCGCCCCCTACCGCAACCGCGTACTTGAGCACGTCGGCGATCCAGCGGGGCTTGAACGCCTCGACGACCCCGAGCACCGGCGCCTTGAGGTGCTGCTGGCCGAGCTCGGTCAGGCCGTGGTGAACCGGGAGCGCGGCAACGCCGACGAGCGAGATCCCGACGTAGATCAGGACGATGATCGACGAGCCCGGCAATACCAGGCGCTTGAGCGCCCGATTCGTCGCCGCCACCTCGCCGGCGAGGCTGGCCGCCGCCTCGAGCCCGGTGAACGCGATCACGGCGATCGGCAGCGCGAAGGCCAGGCCGCTGAGCGTCGGCGCCGTGCCCAGATGGATGCTGTCGGCCAGCCGCTCGGGGTGAAACACGAGCGCCACTCCGATCACGATCACGATCGCCTGCAGGGCCAGGTCGGCGCCGGTGACCAAGACCCGCCGGCGCAGCCGGCGCGCGCTGACCCCGGTCACGTTGTCGGCGAGCACGAACAGGACCACCCCGATCGCCACGACGACCTCCAGCGCGCCGCTGTCGATCGGGCCCCAGAACGCGCCCAGGTAGGCGGGAACCGTCAGCGCGGTCACGGCGATCAGAATCGTGTAGTCGAGCACGATCGCCCACCCGGCGACGAAACTCACGAGCTCGTTGAACGCGTACCGCGCGAACACGGCCGAGCCGCCGCGCTCCTGGTGCAGCGAGGCGCCTTCGCTGAACGTCATCGCCGTAAGCGCGAGGAAGATGCCCGCGGCCAGGAAGACCGCCGGGGTGAGCCCGTTCGCGCGATGGGCTACGACACCGAGCGCGAAGTAGACCGAGCTGACCGAGGTCGTGTAGACAACCGCGAACAGGGCGCGGTAGTTGAGGGGACGCTCGGTCACCTACGTGGTCTCAGCGGCTCCGTAACTGCAGGTAGAGCCGTCCGACTCCCGCGGCTATGAACAGCACGCCGAGCAGCACTCCGGTCGCCACCGCGCCGCCCCCGGCGGCGATGGTCCGGACCACCAGGGCGATCCCGACGACGATCATCAACACCGACATGACGCGCGTGTAGGCGGGGCGCAGCTGACGCGGCTCAGACATGGAAGGGCGTAGCTTAGGCCCCGTAAAGGCGCTAGTCGTGCAGCTTGAACGGGAGAGTCGCGACGACCACGTCCGTGCGAGCCTTGAGCACGGCGGCCAACAGCCGGCCGCGCTGGTTGTGGAGGATCTCGTGGCGGCGCTTGCGCGGCACGATTTCCGGGATCAGGACCGTGACGATGGCATTGTCCTCGTGGATCGACTCGACGTAGCGCAGCACGGTGCGGATCAGCGAGCGGTGGGAGTCGACCAGCACCTCGATCGGCGTGTCGCAGTTCCACTCACCCCAGTCGTGCATGATCCGCTCGCGCTCGTCCTCGTCGGCGGCAACCGCGACGGCGACGACCGTGTCGCCGAGCGACATCGCGGCGCTGACCGCATGCTCGGTCAGTAGGTTGACGGTTGAGGTGGGGACGACCACGATGCTCTCCCGCTTGGACGGCCGGGGCGGCGTCAGTCCGAGCTTGAGCTCATGTCCGACGTCCTCGTAGTAGGACTCGATGCGCGCGAACAAAAAGATCAGCGCCGGCACCGCGATCACCACCACCCAAGCGCCCTCGAGGAACTTGAACCCGAGGAGCACCATCACGGCGATCGCGGTCATCACCGCTCCGGCGCCGTTGACCCCGGCCCGGACGCGCCACCGCCGCGGCTTCTCGGCCCGCCAGTGACGCACGAGCCCGATCTGGCTGAGCGTGAAGCCGATGAACACCCCGATCGCGTACAGCGGGATCAGCTTCTGGGTCTGCGCGCCGACGGCGAACAGCAGCAGCATCGCCGTGAACCCGAGCGCGGCGATCCCGAACCGGTAGACGGCCCGCTGGGCTCGGACATAGAACACGTGCGGCATTCGATGGTCCTTGGCCAGCAGGCTCAACAGCACCGGCAGCCCTCCGAAGCTGGTGTTGGCAGCGAGCCCGAGGACTGCGGTGATCGCCAGGTTCGAGACGTAGAACGGCCAGCCGGTCCCCAGCGAGATCGCGGTCAGCTGAGCGAGCACGGTCACGCCGCCGCGGGGCTGCACGTGATGGATGTGGACCAGAACCGCCAGTCCGACCAGCATCAGGCCGAGCAGCACGCCGAGCGAGATCTCGGTCCGCTGGGCGGTCTGCGAGCGTGGCTCGCGAAACGCCGGCACGCCGTTGGCGATCGCCTCGATCCCGGTGACCGCCGAGCAGCCCGCGGCGAACGCCTTGAGGAGCAAGACGATTCCTAGCGCCTCGTAGACCTTGAACGGAGCCTCGCGCTTGCCGATCACCGCCATCGTGTGGGGATGCACGAGCCCGATCACGATCGTCACCAGCACGCTGAGCAGGAAGATCGCCGCCGGGAGCAGCAGCAGTCGCGCGGACTCCTGGATCCCGAACATGTTGACCGCGGTCAGCAGCGCCAGCCCGATCAGTGAGACCAGCAGTAGGTGGTTGGCCAGGGCGGGGAACACGCTGCCCAGGCTCGCGGCGCCGGCGGCGAGGCTGACCGCGACCGTGAGCACGTAGTCGACCACCAGCGAGGCGGCCGCGAGCAGTGCCGGCCAGCGTCCCAGATTGCGCTTGGAGACCGCGTAGGCGCCGCCCCCGTCGGGGTGGGCGACGATCACCTGCGAGTAGGAGATCACCAGCAGGACCAGCATCGCGGTGATCACGAGCGTCACCGGCAGCGTGAACCGGAGCGCGCTGCTCCCGGCCGCGACCAGGACCACCATCATCGCCTCGGGGCCGTAAGCGACACTCGAGAGCGCGTCCAAGCTCAGCGCGGCGAGCCCGCCGATGACGCTGAGATCGTGCCCCTCCTCGGCGTGCTTGCCGGCGCGAGGCCCGCGTCCGATCCGCTGTCGGGCGCCTCGGGCGTCGGGGCGAACGCGTCTCCACGAGCGCTCGGAAACCGGCGCCGATGTCGCTGCTGGGTCTGGGGTCGAGTCGCTCATCCGTCCACCGGGCGGGCTGACCGCGCCGGGAACTCTGCCAGGCCGGACCGGCGGGGGCGAGCGGTCGGCTCTCGTATGCGCGCTCGATCGTCAGCGCGCCATCGCGAACCGCCGCGGTCGTCCGCGCCAGCCCGGCGGCGATCCGGGCGGCCGGGCCCGCGACCGACAGCCCGGCCGCGATCCGCCCCCGGCGGTCGAGGATCGGAGCGGCGACGGCGGTGGCGCCGGCGTCGAGCTCGCCGGTCGTGACCACGAAGCCGTCGCGGCGGATCTGGCCGAGCTCGCCGGCGAGCCCCGGCGCCCGCACGGCCTGCAGCAGACGACGGCGCTCGGCCGGCTCGAGAAAGGCGGCCAGGATCTTCCCCGACGCGCCTCGGTGTATCGGCGCCCGCCGAAAGCGGGCATAGGACAGCCGGACCGAGTGCAGCTCGGTCTCGACGACGTGCAGCACGATCCCCTGCAAAGCGCACGGCGCGGTCAGGATCACCGTCTCGCCGACCTCATCCGAGAGCTTCTCCATCACCGGCCGCGCCGGCTCCACCAGCCGTTCGCTCAGGCCCGCCTCGGCCGTGCGCCCGAGCGCCACCAGGCGCGTGCCGAGCGCGACGGTGCGGTCGGCGCCGCGCTGAATGAGTCCGTGCTGCTCGAGCTCGGCCAGTAGCCGGTAGGCGGTGCTGGTCGGCATTCCCGCGTCGCTCGCGAGCTCGGCGACGGTCAGCTCGGCGGGCTCGCGGTCGAGCCTTCCGAGCAGTTCGACCGCGCGCTGAAGCGCTCCCTCGGGCATGGGACGCAGCGGCCTCTAGATCCCGGGGGGCTCGTGCTCGGACAGCGCCGGCCGGGCGCCGGCGACGCTGGCGACGCGGTGGGCCAGCCGGCCGTCGCCGACGAACGTCGCCAGGCCCTCGATGTCGGCGTTCCACTCGGTCTCCTCGGTCAAGCTGCCGGCGAACTCGCGCACCAGGGCGTAGGCCCGCGACGTGCCGCCGCCAAGCCGGTCGGGGCCGCCGCGCAGATCGACCGCCTGGGCGCCGATGATCAGCTCGAGGGCCACCAGCCGGTGCAGCAGGCTCACCAGGGTCGAGGTCGTGCTGACCGCGAGCGGCGCCATCGAGGCGTGATCCTCGAGCCCTTCGGCGAGCTGGCCGCGGTAGTCAAGCGATACCGGGTTGGCCAGCAGGCGCGCCTCGGAGGCGAGCGCCGCGAACGAGCGCCCCAGCGGGCGCAGTCCGCCGGTGGGGCCGTCGTGGTGGGCCAGACCGGTCGGCAGGCCACTGAAGTGCTGCCAGAGCAGCTTCTGAACGCGTTCGTTGGCCACGTGGGCGGCATGCGCGATCCCGAGCCGGACATAGTCGAACGCCATCGCCAGCGAGGTCACGTCGAAGTTCCCCACCGATACGATCGCGTCCTCCTCCACCAGGACGAGCGGATTGTCGGCGGCCGAGTTGAGCTCGATCTCCATCATCCCGCGCGCGACCGAGAGCGCGTCGTAGACGGCGCCGTGGGTCTGCGGGACGCAGCGGATCGAAAGCGGGTCCTGGAGGTTGCGCGCGGCGCCGGGCCGCCACAGCTCTGAGTCCTCGAGCAGCTCGCGCAAGCGAGCCATCGCGGTCGCCAGACCGGTGTGGGGCCGCGCGCGCGCCGCCGCGGGGTGGATGATCGACAAGTTCGCGGCGAACGCCTCGAAGCTGAGCGCAGCGGCGATCTGCATGCTCTCGACCAGGTCCGCCGCGTCGCTCAGCACCAGTGAACCGCGCCCGATCGTCACGCCGTTGGCGCTGATCAGGGCGAGCGCCTCCTTGGGACCGAGCGCGATCGGCTCGATCCCCACCCGCCGTAGCGCCTCCGCGGCCGCGAGCCGCTCGCCCTGGTACTCGGCCCAGCCGCGCCCGATCAGCACCTTGCCGATGTCGGCCATCTCCGACAGGTCGCCCTGGCCGACGGACCCGACCATCCTCACGATCGGGTGGACACCGGCGTTGAGCAACTTGATCAGCAGCTCGATCAGCTCCCGGCGGACACCGACGCCCGCCTTGAGCATGCCGTTGGCCCGCGAGACCATCATCGCCCGCACCACGTCGGTCGCGTGCGGCCGGCCGTAGGAGGAGACCTGGTCGGCGACGGTCGCGAACGAGAATGCCCCGATCTCTTCGAGCGGGATGTGGTGGCGGGCCAGCGAGCCGAGGCCCGTGTTGAGGCCGTAGACCGACTCGCCGCTGGCGAGTACGCGATCGACCACATCACGGGCGGCACGGACGCGAACGAGTGCTTGGGGGTCGATCTCGACGCCGGCCCGTCCGCGCGCGATCGCGAGCACGTCATCCACCGTCAGACCATCGCCGCTGAGAATAATGTTCTCGTTTGTTGAGACGATTGCCATCTACATCGGTGGTATACCATAGCGAGATCTCATTGAGCGAGAAGCTCATATCGGGCCGGATCCTGACTGCGACGGGGGCGACCGCGCGCGCCGGCCTGACGATCCGAGACGGGCGCATCGAGGGCGTGGGCGAGCCGAGGCCCGGCGCGCTGGACTTCGGAGACGCGCTGCTGCTCCCGGGCGCCGTCGACGTCCACGTCCACACGCGCAGCTACGCCGAGGAGGGCATCGAGCGCTGCACGCGTGCCGCGGCCGCCGGCGGGGTGACCACGATCGTCGACATGCCCTACGACGCGGCGGGGCCGGTCGACTCCGTGGCGGCGTTCGAGGCCAAGGTGGCCGACGTGCAGCGCGAGGCGCACGTCGACGTGGCCCTGTGGGCCACGGTGCCGCCTCGCGGTCCGATCGAGGACGTGTCCGCGCTGGTGGGCGCCGGCGCGGCGGCGTTCAAGCTCTCGACCTTCGAGACCCATCGCGTGCGCTTCCCCCGGATTCCCGACGGCCAGCTGCTGGCGGCGTTCGCCGAGATCTCGGCCGCCGGCGGGCTGGCCGGCGTACACGCTGAGAACGACGAGATAGTCCGCGCGGGGATCGAGTCCGAGCGCGCGGCGACCGGCGGCGCCGATCCCCTCGCCCACGCGCGCTCGCGCCCTGAGGTCGCCGAGCACGAGGCGATCGCCCGTTGCCTCGAGCTCGCGCGGGCGACCGGCGTCCGGCTGCACGTGTGCCACGTCTCCACCCCGCGCGGCGTTGAGCTCGTCCGCGCGGCGCGGCGCGACGGCGTCGACGTCAGCGCCGAGACCTGCCCCCACTACCTCTTGTTGGACGAAACCGAATTGGTCAGGCGCGGCGGCGAGGCGAAGATAAACCCCCCACTGCGCTCCCAGCCGCTGCCGGTCGACGGCCTCGACCTGATCTCCTCAGACCACGTCGGCTGGCCGCCGGAGCGCAAGCACGGCCCCGACATCTTCGCGCTCGCCGCGGGAGCCCCCGGGGTCGAGCTGCTCGTTCCGCTCGTCCACGACGCGCTCGGCGCCGCCGAGCTGGTGCGGCTGGTGAGCGAAGCGCCGGCGCGGCGGTTCGGGCTCTGGCCAAGCAAGGGCAACCTGATGCCGGGCGCCGATGCCGACGTGCTCGTGCTCGACCCGGCGCTGGAATGGGAGATCGATCCGGCGACGCTGGTGACGCCGGCCGGCTGGAGCCCCTACGCCGGGCGGCGCCTGCGCGGCCGCGTCGTCGCCTCGTTCTCCCGCGGTGCCCAGGTTTGGGATGGCACGCGGGTGCTCGGGGACGCCGGACACGGCCGGTTCGTGGCCGCTGGGACCGCCCGCCAGGCGTACGCGCCGGCCCCCGAGCCGGCGGCGGCCGGTGCCTGAAGCGCCGCCCGCCGTCCCCCTGCGCTGCCGCGGCTGGCGCCAGGAGGCGATCCTGCGACTGCTGGAGAACAACCTCGCGATCGCCGAGGACCCCGAGCGGCTGGTCGTCTACGCCGCTCACGCCAAGGCGGCGCGCAACCGAGCCAGCCTCGATGCGATCGTCGCGGCGCTGCTGGCGCTCGAGGACGAACAGACGCTGGTCGTGCAGTCGGGCAAGCCGATCGCCGTACTGGCCACCGGTCCGCGCTCGCCGGCGGTGCTGTTGGCCAACGGCAACCTCGTCGGCCGCTGGGCGACGCCCGAGACGTTCTACGAGCTCGAGCGGCGCGACCTGATCGCGTGGGGCGGACTGACCGCCGGGTGCTGGCAGTACATCGGTGCCCAGGGGGTTCTCCAGGGCACGTACGAGACGTTCGCCCAGGTGGCGCGCGAGCACTTCGGCGGCTCGCTGAGGGGCCGGCTGGTGGCGAGCGCCGGTCTCGGCGGGATGGGGTCCGCACAGCCGGTGGCGATCGCCCGGATGCTCGGCGGGGTCTGCCTGATCGCCGAGGTCGACGCCGCCAAGGCCCGCCGGCGGCTGCAGGCCGGCGTCGTCGATCTGGTCAGCGACGATCTCGACGAAGCGCTCGACGCCGCGCTGGGCGCTCGCGCGGCGGGGCAGGCGCTCGCGGTGGGGCTGGTGGCCAACGGGGCCGAGCTGCTCGAGGGACTGATCGCCCGAGACGTCGTCCCCGACGTGGTCACCGACCTGACCGCCGCCCACGACCTGCGCAGCGGCTACCTCCCCGCCGGTGTCGGCCTCGAGGAGGCGGCCGCGCTGCGCGACGGCGACCCCGGCAAGCTCGAGGCGCTGGCGCTGGCGACCCTGGTCCGCCACGTCGAGGCGATGCTCGAGCTCCGCGACCGGGGCGCGGTCGCGTTCGACTACGGCAACAACATCCGTCCGCATGCCCTCGCCGGCGGAGTGCGCGACGCCCTGACGATCGACATCTTCACGGCGCGCTACCTGCGGCCGCTGTTCAGCCGCGGGATCGGCCCGTTTCGCTGGATCTGCCTATCGGGCGAGGATTCAGACCTCGAGCTCGTCGACGAGCTCTGTCTGGAGCTGTTCGGTGACATCGAGCGGATCACCCGCTGGATCGCCCTGGCGCGCGAGCACGTCGTCCGCCAGGGCCTACCGGCGCGGATCGCCTGGCTGGGGCACGGCGAACGCGCGCGGCTCGGCCTCGCGGTCAACCAGGCGGTCGCCGACGGGCGGCTGCGGGCGCCGGTCGCGTTCACCCGCGACCACATGGACGGCGGCGCGATGACGCACCCGAACATCCTCACCGAGGGGATGCCCGACGGGTCTGACGCGATCAGCGACTGGCCGTTGCTCAACGCGCTGCTGAACACCGCCGCCGGCGCCGACCTGGTGGCGCTGCACGCCGGAGGCGGCGGCTACGCGGGCTACTCGCAGAGCGCCGGGATGACCGTCGTGGCCACCGGCAGTGCCGACGCCGCCGCGCGGCTGCAGGCGACGCTGAACGTCGATACGGCGCTGGGCGTGCTGCGTCACGCGGACGCGGGCTGCCAGGAAGCTCTCGCGTGTGCGCGCGAGCAGGGCCTCGGGCTGCCGAGCGCCGGCGAGACCGTAAGGTCAGCGTCGTGAGAGACCTCGACCTGCACGCCGTCGCAGCCGCGGTCGCGGGCGGCTCGGTGCTCGCCGCCGGCGGCGGGGGGTGGGTCGACCACGGGCTCCTGGTCGGCACGACCGCGGTCCAGTACGGGACGCCCCGGCTGGCCTCGCTGGACGAGATCGATCCCGACGCGATGCTCGCGACCGTGAGCGCGATCGGGGCGCCGGCCGCGGTCGGCTGGGAGATGCGCCCCGGCGACTACGTCCGCGCGCTGCAGCTGCTGATGGAGGCTGTAGATGAACCGATCGTCGGCACCGTCACGGCCCAGAACGGCTCCTCGACGACCTGCAACGGGTGGGTCGCCTCGGCCGTGCTGGGCACGCTGGTGATCGACGCCGCGGGTGACGGCCGCGCCCATCCGACGGGCAAGATGGGCTCCTTCGGCCTCGCCGCCGACGACGACTACCAGACGGTTCAGGCGGTCGCCGGGGGCAACCGGGCTGGGAATCGCTACCTCGAGGCTGTCACCCGCGGGACCGTGCGCCACACCGCGAACGTCCTGCGCACCGCGGCCGACGAGTCGGGCGGCTTCATCTCCTGCGCGCGGCACCCGCTGCCGGCTTCGTTCGTCGCCCGCCACGCCGCCGTCGGCGCGATCAGCTTTGCGCTGTCGCTCGGCGAGGCGATCCTCGCCGCCGAGGACGCCGGTCCGCGGCGGATGATCGAAGTCACAGCCGAGCACCTCGGCGGACGGGTGATGGCCGAGGGGCCGGTTCGGAGCCGCGAGCTGCGGACCGAGCACGCGTTCGACATCGGCAGCGTGGTCGTAGATCACGTGGAGCTCGGGTTCGTGAACGAGTACCTGACCGCCGAGTCGGCCGGCGAACGGCTGGCGACGTTCCCCGACGTGCTGGCCACGATCTCGACCCGGAGCGGGCGGATCATCTCGATCGCCGACCTGCACGAGGGCGACGAGGTGGCGGTCCTGCACGTGCCCAAGTCGGGCGTCCCGCTCGGCGACGGAGTCAAGGAGCCAAGCGTCTACCCGGAGGTCGAAGCGATGCTCGGCAAGCCGCTGGCCGAGTACGCGCTTGCCTGATCGAGAGCGAATCGCCGTACGCCTGCAGGCGCTCTGGGGTATCGCCCACGGCCCTGGCGGCGGCGCCGACCGCCCGGCGTTCTCGTCCGCCGAGGCCCGCGCGATGCTGCTCGTCGCCGGCTGGGCACGCGAGGCCGGCCTGGAACCCGGGATCGACCGCTTCGGCAACCTGTGGGCGCCGCCCGAAGGGTGGTCGGGAGCGTTGCTGACCTCCGGCTCTCACGTCGACACGGTTGTAGACGGCGGCCGCTACGACGGCGCGCTCGGCACGGTCCTGGGGCTCGAGCTGGCTCACGATTTGGGTGCCCACCCGGGCGGGGATGCCCGCGTTGGGCTGCTCGTGTGCGCCGCCGAGGAGGCGCCGCGCTTCGGCGCCGGGACCGTGGGCTCGCGGCTGCTGGTCGGGACGCTGCCCGAGAGCGCGCTGGATTCGCTGCGCGACGAGTCGGGCACGAGCGCTGCCGACGCGCGCGTGGAGTACCTGCGCTCGCTGGCCGAGCTGCCCCGCGTGCAGCCGCCCACGGAGCGGCTGCGGGCTCATGCAGAGGTACACGTCGCGCAGCGACGAGAGCTGCGCGAGCTCGGGGTCGTGACCCGCGTCGCCTCCCCGCGCCGCTTCGAGGCGCAGATCGCCGGGCGGGCCGGCCACTCGGGCGAGGTATCGATGCGCGACCGCCGTGACGCGCTTGCCGCGGCCGCCGAACTCGTCCTGGCGATCGAGACCGCGGCCCAGGCCGAGCCCCGCGAGACGGTGGCCACGGTCGGGACGATCGGCGTGCAACCGGGCGCCGTCAGCGTGATCCCGGCGCGCGCGCGGCTGTCGATCGACGCGCGGGCCATTTCCACGGAGTCGCTGGATCGCCTCGAGCAGGCGATCCGCGAGCGGAGCGCGGCTATCGCGGCGCACCGAGGCGTGGACGTCGACCTGCAGCTCGTCCGCGCGGGTGAGCCCGTAGAGCTCGATCGCCCGCTCGCGGACGCCGCGCTGCAAGCGGCGCGGCGACTCGGGATCCCGGCGACAGAGACCTGGTCGGGCTCCGGGCACGACGCCCAACACCTGGCGGCGCTGATGCCGACGCTGCTGCTGTTCGTCCCACTGCACGGGGGCGAGAGCCATACGCCGCAAGAAGGAGCCGCCATGGACGAAATCGTCGCTGCGGCGACCGTCGCGGGCGAGACGCTGAGCGCTCGCCGCTAACCGGCGCCCGCGGCCGCGATCTGCGCCCGGGCCGGCCGCGAGCGCGCGATCAGCCAGCACGCGATCGCACACGAGGGGACGATCACCGCCAGGTAGCCGGCGCGAGCGCCACCGTGCTGGTCCAGCGCTCCGGCCAGCACCGGCGTCAGCACCATGGCCCCAGCCCAGGCGCCGTTGAGCATCCCGAACACGAACCCCTCGCCGCCGCCGGCCTCGTCACCGGGACTCGAAGCCAGCGAGTAGGCGACGGTGCCGATCGCCGCCCGCGGGAGCGCCGTCAGCAGCAGCGCGATCACCAGTGCCGGCGGCCCACCCCCGGCCAGCGCGGGTACGAGCGCCAGTGCCAGCGCCAGCGTCGCGAGCGCGTTGAAGCGCAGGGTGTGCGCCCGCCGGCCGAGCTTGACGATCGAGGCGCTGACGGCGATGTAGCAGAACGCCGCGGCGGAGAAGGCAAGGCCGACCCGCCCGGTCGAGAGCCCGTCGTCGTGCAGCCCGAGCGTGATCAGGAGCTGGCTGACGCCCGAGACCGCGCCCGACACGACCAGCCCGCCGGCCGCCGCGCCGACCCCGGGCCGGCGCAGGAGCCCCGCCAGCGAGCGCAGCGAGGCCGGCTGCGCCAGCGGATCGGGACGGCTTGACCGGCCGGCGGGCCGCGACGAGGAGCCCAGCGCCAGCGGCGCCGTCACCAGGGCGGCCACCGCCGCCACCAGCAGGAACGGAACCGCGACCCCAGCGTGCTGTGCCAGGATCCCGCCAACCGCCGGGCCGACCATCACCCCGACGGAGGAGCAGGTGACCGATGGCCCCAGTCGCCCGCCCTTGGGGCCTTTCGTATCGATCTCCGCCAGCCACGCCATGCCGGTCGTCCACACGACACCGAACGCGACCCCGAACGCGACCCGGCTGAGCAGCAGGACGGCGAGCGACGGCGCCGCCTCCGCCAGGCAGGAAAGGCACAGCAGTGCGCCGGCCACCAGGGTCACGCGCCGCGCTCCGAAGCGGTCGGCGGCGAGACCGGCCGGAACCGATACGGCCAGCGTCGCGAGCCCGGGGAGCGCCAGCAGCAGCGCCGTCTCCGCCGGCGAGAGGCCGTACAGGCTCGAGAGCCGCGGCAGCAAGGGGACGATCGCCGCCTGGGCGACGCCGGCGACGAAGAACAGGGCGTAGACGAGCCACAGCAGCTGGCGTGGGCGCAGGGCGGGCGCTGGGATCGGGCTCGTGCGACTGGTGCGAATGAATGGTGTCGACATCTGCACAAAAGAGTACGATGCTGTAGGTGATTTGTAGCCGGATGAGTTTCGCACCGTATGATCGCTGCATTCGATCACACCACGGTTGACCTGCGCGCGCTGAGGGCGCTGGTGGCCGTTGCCGATCGGGGTTCGTTCCGTAGTGCGGCGAAGTCGCTGGGCTACACCCAATCGGCGATCTCACATCAGGTAGCGGCGCTGGAGCGCGCGCTGGCCGCACCGATGTTCACGCGACCCGGAGGGCGGGGAGCCGTCGTCCTCACGCCCGCGGGGGACGCCGCCTACCGCAGGGCGCGCCGCGTGCTCGGCGAGATCGAGTCGCTCGGGGCCGACGTCGCCGCGATCGAACGCGGCGAGCGGCCGACGCTGCGTATCGGCGTCTTTCAAACCGCCACCACCGAGCTGCTGCCCAGCGCGCTGCGCACGCTGCGCGAGCAGCGTCCGGACGTCGAGGTCGTCCTGAGCGAGATCCAGGAGACCGGGCCCGCGTTCGACCGCCTCGCCAGCGGCCGGCTCGACCTCGCGTTCATCGTCAACCCCGAGCCCGACGAGCGCGTGCGATCGATCCCGCTGCTCGAGGACCGCTGGGTGATCCTCACGCGTCGCGACAGCGAGCTCGCGGCGGCGCCCAAGCCCTCGTTCGACCTGCTCGACGGGGCCGACGTGGTGGCGTGGACGCGACGCTGGCGAACGCAGCTGGCGCTCGAGCAGGTCTGGCGCCAGCGGGGGATCAGCCCTCGGATCGTGTTCCGGACCGACGACAACCTCGCGCTCCAGCGGCTGGTCGCGTCCGGCTACGGCCACGCTTGCCTGGACCGGCTCAGCGCCAACGGGGCCGTCGAGCCGTCACTGACGTGGATCGAGCCGGAGGAGATCCTGATCCCGCGGATCGTCACGCTCTGCCACCCTCGCCACCGCGATCCCAGCGCGTCCGCCCTGACGCTGATGGACGCCGTGCGAGCGCAGTTCGGCGCTCCTTGACCACCCCTAGATGTGATGGCATGATACCAACACGTGATGGTGGCCAGAGGGACAAGCCTGAAACGGGGACTCGAGATCTTGCTCGCGCTCGGCTCGGACGCCGCGCTCGCCGAAGGGGGGCTCGGAGTCACCCGCCTGGCCGCGGTCACCGGGCACGAGAAGAGCCAGGTCTCGCGGGCCCTTGCGGCGCTCGCCGAGTACGGGCTGGTCGAGCGGTCACCGGGAGCGCGGGGGTATCGGTTGGGCTGGGAGTGCTTCGCGCTCGCCGCGCGCGCCGGAGAGCCTCGGCTGATCGACGAGGCCAAGGGTGCGCTGAGGGAGCTGGTGAGCGAGGTCGGCGAGGCCGCCCACCTTTCGGCTTTGCGAGGCGCAGAGGTCATCACGCTGCTCTCGCAACCGCCGTCTCACGCGATCGCGGCGCGCGGCTGGGTGGGCAGGACGGTTCCGGCCTACTGCACCTCATCCGGACGGGTGCTGCTGGTCGACTACGACCATGCCGCGCTCCTGGAGCGGCTGGGGTCCGAGCCTTTCCCGCCTCGCGGACCAAACGCGCCCGCCGGGGTCGATGAGCTCGAGCGCCGGATCGGGCAGGTTCGCCAGGTCGGCTATGCCGTGGCCGACGAGGAGTCCGAGCTCGGGCTGGTGGCGGTGGCGGCGCCGATCCGCGGCTTCTCCGGCAGCGTGGTGGCCGCGGTCAACGTCTCGGCGCCCAAGTTTCGCCTCGGGTCGCGTCTGCATCAGACGGGCGAGCTCGTCCGCGCCGTCGCCAACCAGCTCTCGGCGACCCTGGGTGCGCCCAGGACGGCGAACGCGTCCGCCCTCGGAGACTCGAGCGGGCTCGACCCCCGGCGCGCGCGTAAGCCGTTTAACACACTTCCCAAAAGGGCGGTTCGCTAAGGTGCGCACATTCTGTGGGAAGGCCGCGAGAGGTCACCGGGAGCTCTGCACCCGGATTGGGTCAAAAGGTAAAGTCGCCCAAGGCGAGGAGATGAGATGAGATCGATGGTGAAGCGTGCGTTGGCGGGGGCTGGGGCGCTGCTGGTAGTGGCCGTACTGGCCGCCTGCGGAAGCTCTTCTTCTTCTTCTTCTTCCTCCTCCTCGAGCTCTTCGAGCGGGGCGAGCTCGGCCTCGTCGGGCGGAGCGGCCCTGCCGGGCAAGGGCAAGCCGCCGATCACGATGGGCGACAAGAACTTCACCGAGGAGTTCGTCCTCGGTGACCTCTACTCCCAGGCTCTGCGGGCGAAGGGCTTCACCGTGAACCTGAAGCCGAACATCGGCAGCTCCGAGCTCGTCGATAAGGCGCTCACCTCCGGCCAGATCCAGATGTACCCGGAGTACACGGGGGTCATCCTCAGCGTGGTCAAGGGGCAGGTCAAGGTTCCGGCCACCGC
>JBPCQU010000148.1:0-7914 GCA_050997795.1 Solirubrobacteraceae bacterium
CGTCCTCGCGATCTGCACCGGAGTGATCCTCGCTGGAGCCGCGGCCCTGCTCGCCCGCATCCGTAATCCCCTGTCGTGGGCGCTGATCTCATTCCTCGGGCTGGCCCTGGTGGCGCTGCTGGCCGGCTTGCACCTGACCGACTACCGCTCGCTGATCGCCGACCGGGGACCGTTGCTCCAGGGGCGCTACCTGCTGCCCGCGATCGGCCTGTTCGGCCTGGCCACCGGGTTTCTGATCGCGCATCTACCAGCGCGCGGACGGGCTCCAGCCTGCGGGCTCGTGCTCGCCGGACTGCTGGTCGTGCAGGTGCTGTCGCTGTCCTCCGTGCTCCGGGCCTATTACCTATGACGTGGCGGCGAAGCTGGCTGGTGTTCGTGCTGGCGGCTGCGCTCGGACTGGCGGCGCTGCTGGTGTCGGCCAGCGTGCCGGTGGAGTCGCGTGCGTTCGTGCTCGGCTCCCCCAACCAGAACACGATCGCGATCCTCGCGCCGGGGGAACGGGCCTGCGAGGGGCCGGTCAAGGGCTCGGAGCCGGTCGGCGGGGTCCGCGTCTGGGGAGCTTCGGTGGGCGGCCCGAGCGCCCTCGAAGTCACAGCCATGCAGCGCGCCGGTGCCATCGCCGCGCGGGGCGGGATGGAGGTCACCAGCACCCCGAGCGCGTACACCGCCGCGCTGAGCCCGGCCCTACCGGCAGGGCGCGAGCTCACGGTGTGCGTGCGCAGCGTAGGTGCCAATCCGTTTTCGCTGCTCGGCTCCGCGCCGGTGAATCCGGCCGTGCTGATGACGCTGGGCGGCAAGCAGAGACAGAGCGAGTTCTCGCTGGCGCTGCTGCGGGGGCCGCGACAATCGCTCCTGGCTTCACTGCCAAGGGCCTTCGCCCGAGCGTCTTTGTTTCACCCCGGCTGGGTGGGAACGTGGACGTTCTGGCTGCTGACGCTGGCGCTCCTGGCAACCGTGCCGCTGGGCGCGGCATCGATTTACGTGGCCGCCGGCTCGGACCACCGCGCGTCAGGGAAGCGGTGACGTGGCTACCGCCACCGCTCTATCGCAGCAGCGCCAGCACGATCCGCCAGTACCAGCGCAGGGCCGCGCTCACCCAGGCCTGTCGCCCGGCCGCGCCCAGAAACGGTGACGACAGCTCAGCGGTCATCGCCGTCGCGAAGGCCCGGGCCGGTACCCGGCGGCTGGCCTGGATCCTCCGCCGCTCGCGCATCAGCACCGGCAGCGCCCGCAGGACGTCGAGCGTCGCCAGCGCCTTCATCCGCCCCCAGCCACTTCGCAGCGCGATCGCCCATACGGCCAGTTCGGCGGCGAGCAGCGCCGGGATCACGGCGACCAGGAGGCTGGCCGGATATGTGCGGACCAGCGTCGCCCAGCGGTTGCGCTCCAGCAAGCGCCACTTGTCGCCGCCTTTGACGAACTCATACCGGTGCGCCACCTTCGCATCCGGCACGAGCGCCAGCCGCCCGCCAGATAACCGCAACCTGAGCGACAAATCAACGTCTTCGCAGTACATGAAGAAGTGCTCCGCAAACCCCCCCGCGGCTTCGAAGCTCGCCCGCGGGATCGCCAGACAGGCGCCGGACAGAAAGCCGACTTCGGCCGGTCCCCGCGGCGCCTGCACCGCTGACTCTCCGACCTGTCCCGCCCAGCCGAAGCCGGTGAAGTGCAGCACCCCGCCGCTGGTGTTGATCGCCGCGCCGTCCTCGAGCAGCACCAGCGCCATCCACGCCGCCAGGCTCCCACCCCACGGCGCCCGGATCGCCTCGGCCCAGCCGGGCTGGACGACCGCGTCGGGGTTGAGCAGTACGAGCAGCTCGCCGTGGGCGGCAGCAGCGCCGCGGTTTGCCCCGCCGGCGAAGCCGATGTTCTCCTCCAGGGTGATCAGCCGTGCCGCCGGCGCGAGGCGCGCGAGCTCCGCGCCGAGGCCATCACCAGAGGCGTTGTCGACCACGATCAGCTCGTCGTCGGCTGAGAGCTGGTCAGCCAGGGGCGGAAGGGCCCGGCGCAGCTCGGAAAGCGAATCATGGGCGACGAGCACCGTCGACAGCGAAACGCGGGCCATCAGCCGCCGCGATAATAGTGGGCGCTGATGGCATCCAGATCCAGCAATCTCCTGGCCGTCGTGCCCGCCTACAACGAGGCCGGATCGGTGGCCAGCGTGGTCGAGAGTTTGCGCGAACGCGCGGCGCGCTTTGACGTGGTCGTGGTCGACGACGGCTCGACCGACGACACCGCCGCGCACGCGCGCCGCGCCGGCGCGCAGGTGGTGCGGCTGCCGTTCAACCTCGGGATCGGCGGCGCGGTCCAGACCGGCTTTCAGTATGCGCTCGAGCACGGTTATGAGTACATGGCCCAGGTCGACGGCGATGGCCAGCACGAGCCCAGCGAGCTGCACACGCTGGTCAACAAGATGCGAGCCGATCCGAGCCTCGACATGGTCTGCGGATCGCGCTTTAGCAGCCTCGAGAACGGCTACCTGGCACCGATCAGCCGGCGCACGGGGATCCACCTGTTCGCGTTCACGCTCTCGAAGATCCTCGGCCAGCGGGTCACCGATCCGACCTCCGGCTTTCGCCTCTACAACCGCCGCGCGATCGGCCTGTTCGCGCGTGACTACCCCCATGACTACCCGGAGGTCGAGGCCGTGCTGATGCTGCACGCCCACCGGCTGCGGATGGCCGAGGTGCCCGTGCAGATGCATCAGCGCGGCGCCGGCCGCTCTTCGATCACCAAGGCGCGCTCGTTCTACTACATGGTCAAGGTCTCGCTCGCGCTGCTGGTCGGCCTGCTGCGACGCCGCGTCGTGGTGGACCCGGGCGACTCGGCCCCCGTCTCGGCGAGCCGCGGGGTCTGACGATGCGGGTCCAGATCGTCTCGATCGTATTCGCCACGCTTGTGTTCGCGGCCGTGTTCGAGATGGTGCGCCGGCGCTATCTCCGCGAGCGCTATGCGCTCCTGTGGTTGGCCGCCGCCTTCGCGCTGCTCGTGCTCGCGATCTGGAAGGGCCTGCTGACCGCGATCTCGAACGCAGCCGGCATCCGCACCCCCTCGAATGCGTTCTTCGTGATCGCCTTCGCCTTCTTGTTGTTGTTGCTGCTGCACTTCTCCGCCGTCGTCTCGCGGCTGTCTGACGAGACCCGGATCTTGGCCCAGCGTCTCTCACTGCTCGAGCAGCGACAGCGTTCGGGCCAGAGCGAAGGCGATGGTCTGGGCGACGGCGAGGACGAGGGCCTGGCCGCCGCCGACGACGAGCAGCCGGACTGGGCCTCGGTCGCCAGGAGCCCCGCGGAGCGAACGCGAGCCGGATCCAAGCCTTGACCACGACCCCAGCCGTGGACGCGCGAGACGGAGCCCCGGAGCCGTCGCGCAAGGTTCGCCTGCGGCTGGTACTGGGAGTCGTAGGCCCGCTGCTGGTGCTGGCGCTGCTCGTCTACCTGATCGGCCGCAGGGGGCACCAGATCGAGCGGGCGGCCCAGCGCGCCAGCGCCGGCGAGCTGGTCGCCGTCACCCTGCTCGCGCTCCTGACCCTGCTCGCCCGCACCGAGGCTGTGGTCGCGTGCCTGAACGCGATGGGCGCCCGGCCCCGGCGGCGAGACATCCACGCCGCCAACTCGCTCACGTTCCTGGCCGCGATGATCAACCACTACGTGTCGAGCGTCGTGCGGGCGGCGCTGCTGCGAAGGATCGATCGGGAGCGCTCGCCGACGATCGGGCAGATGATCATGGTCGACACCTCCACCACCCTGATCGAGGCGTTCGTCGTCGGCGTCCTGATCGTGGTCAGCGCGAGCGCGCTGAAGCTCGCCTGGTGGGTGCCGATCCTGGCGCTGCTGGTCTGCGTCGCGGGGGTCGGGGTAGCGCTCGTGGTCCGCCGCCGCTTCGCCCACCACCAGCTGTTCCGGGGGCTCGACGTGCTCGTCCACTCACGCCAGCGGACCGTCGTCGCGGCGCTGATGCTGATCGTGATCGGCACCCAGGTGGGCCGGACGCTGATTGTCCTGCGCGCCGTCGGCCTGCATCCTTCCCTGCTCCAGGCGGTGGCCACGTTCGTCGCCGCCGGCGTGCTCTCGAGCCTGTTCGCGGGCCCCGGGGCGGGCACCGCCGGGGGGCCCCTGATCGTCTTCGGTCACAACAGCCTCGCCGCTTCGGCCGCGGCCGGGATCGAGCTGTCGATCACCGCGCTGCTCGCCGGGGTGCTGTACGCCGGCGTCGGCGGCCCGGTGTTTTTGTGGCGTCTGCGGCAGAGCAGCGGTTGACGCCGGCGGTGCGCTGCCGGGCGTGCGACGGCCCGCTCGCGGCCGAGCCGGCGCTCATCGGACGCGACCGGATGCACGGCATCCCCGGATCCTGGCCGGTGCACGAGTGCCTGCGCTGCGGATCGGGGACGACGCTGCCGCTGGCGCGGGCCGAGGAGCTGGCCGCCTTCTATCCGCCCCGCTACGCGCCGTTCGACGTCCCCACCGGCCCGCTCGCACGGGCGATGGCGATCCTCCAGCGCGGCCGCGACCGGCGCTTTCCGCTGGCTGCGCTGTCGGCCCCCGGCGTCCCTGGCACGCTGCTCGACGTCGGCTGCGGCCGAGGGGACCTGGCGGCGTCGTGGATCACCGCCGGCTGGCGGGTGCTCGGGATCGAGCCCTCGTCGGAGGCGGCCGCGACCGCGAGCCGGCGCGGCGCCGAGGTTCTCGGCGACACGTTGTCGACGGTGTCACTGGCGCCGGGGTCGGTCGACGCGGTCGTCTTTCGCCATTCGCTGGAGCACGTGCCCGAACCCCGCCTGGACCTCGGCCGGGTCCTCGCCGCGCTGCGACCGGGAGGCCGGCTGGCGGTCATCGTCCCCAATTGGGGCTCCTGGCAGCGGCGGTCCTTCGGCGAGTACTGGTTCCCGCTCGAGCTTCCGCGCCACCGGACCCACTTCACCGCCGCCGGCCTGAGGGCGGTGATCGGCGGCGCGGGCTTCCAGGGCGTCGCCGTGCGCCCGGCGACGCCGTTCATCACCACCACGTGGAGCCTCCAGTTCCGGCTCTTCGACCGGCTGCTCACCGACGCCGGCGCGGCGCTGCTGGCCGGGTACGCGGCGTCGCTGCCGGTCTCGATCGTGGTCAGGGCGCTCGACGCGCTCCGCGGTGGCGGGGACTTCCTGCACGCGGCGGCGGTCCGGCCGTAGCGACGGGTTCATTCCCCCCGCGCGTCGTCGGTCACCGACGTCTCATCCGAGGCGTCGAAGCGCAGCGACCCCACGAGCGCAAACGGCCACAGCACGGCTCGCGCCAGCGCCGGACGCGCCCCGACGCGCAACAGGCCGCGCTGCTGGCGGGCGGTGAGAAAGCGCTGGTCGCTGGCCAGCGCGATACCCAGCTCTCCCAAGAGCCGCTCCTGGGCGAGACGGCGACGATCGATCTCCAGCAGATAGCGCTCGCGGTCGAGCTCCTGCCAGGCGTGGATCGCCGCCGCCCGGTAGGGGGATCGCATCGCTCGCTCATAGGAGCCCACCAGCCCCCCGGCGAGCTGCTCCCAGCTCCAGCGCGCGGCGCACGCGCGCAGCGCCTCGACGTGGCGGCTTCGCTGCGGGCCGGCCGTCAGCAGCGCGATCACCCGGGCCGCGCTCGCCGAGGGATCCCACGGAACCAGCGACGCGAGCGATGGCTCCAGCACCTCCACCAGCGAGGACTGAGCCGCGAACAGGCACGGCACGCCGGCCTGCGCGGCCTCGAGCGGCACCAGACCAAAGCCCTCCACGACGCTCGGGACCACAACGGCACGCGCGTTGGCCAACAGCCACGCGCGCTCGCCCTCGTCGACGCGGCCGAGATCGACCACCGCCTCGCGCACGGCGCCGGCCGCCAGCAGCTCCCGTTCGTCGGCACGCGATGATCCGTCCGGCACGTGCGCGCCGGCCAGGACGAGCTTTCCTCGCCACCCCTGCTCGGCGCGCAAGGCGGCCACCAAGGCGATGGCGAAGCACCGGTTCTTGTGGCGGTAATTAGGGCCGAGGCAGAGAATGAAATCGTCACCGCTCAGGGCGGCCGGCGGTGGCACCGGCGCGTGGTGGCCTTCGGCGGCGAGCGCCGCGCCGACGACGTCACAGCGCTCGAGCCCGATCAGATCCTCCGCCTGCACGTCCCCGCGGCTGTGCTCGGAGAAGAACACTACGCGGTCGGCGACGGCCAGCGCCAGGCGGGTGATGCGCCGATACTGCTTGAAGGCCTCGAGCGTCGTGTGGTAGGTCGGATTGTGGTAAGCGATCAGGTCCTGGTGGGTGATCACCACGCGGCGTCCGAGGAGCGCCAGCAGGTTCAGGTCACCGATCGAGAAGACCTGTTGGGGACGGTGGACGACGTGGCTCTTCTGCACGCCTGCCACGGCCTGCTCGTAGCTGATGACCTCGACCCTGGGCGCGTCGGCGAGCTCGACCGCGGCCTCGGGGGCGATGTCGGGCGCGACGACCACGCGCAGGGTTACGTCGGTGAACCGGGCCAGCGCGAGCACCAGCTCGCCCGTGTACCGCTGCGTGCCACCCATCGACGGTCCGAGCGAGCGAGCATCGATCGTCACCGTCAGACCGCCAAGCGTCGAGCTGGCCAGAAGCAGGGAGCGGCTCAAGGCGCTGCGGTCGTCTGAGCGGTCGACCTCACGCAGGGCTTGCGCTCCGGTGGCGAGGTCGGGCTCGGCCGGCGAGCTGGGACGGACACAGGTCACGTAGAGATCGTCGGCGACCACGTTGACCATCCCTGCGCGCAGGCAACGCTCAGACAGGTCCGCGCTGACCGCCTCCAGCGTCTCGTGAGCGCCTTGAAAGCCGCCGATCAGGTCCAGCGCAAGACGGCGCACATACAGGCAGTGAGGCCCGCCGATCAGGATCCGGGGGTGCGCCCCGGTGCTGACGGCGGCGATGTCCACCTCCGGCTTGCCGCTGGTGCCGCTGGGCATGCCCACGGTGCCGCCGTCACTGCTGAGCGGGGTGACCGTCGCGATCGCGCCCTCTGACGAGATCGCGTTTCGCAGCCGCTCGAGCCATCCGCTGGGGACCTGACAGCTGGAGTGCAGCAGCACCAGGTCGGCGGCGGCGGTGACCTTGCCGACGCCGGCCAGCACGTCAGACAGCGTCGCTCCAGGCTGGGGCTCGATCGCCAGCAGCTCCCGGTCGAGGTCACCAGCGATTTGCGTCAGCTCGTCGCTGCGCCGCGTCCCGGCCAGCAGCAGCGGGACCTCGGGCGGGGTCCCCTGCACCAGCGCGGTCAGGCCCGCAGCGCTGGCGCCCGGCCCCTCGGCGTCGTGGACGATGCAGACGACCGCGCTCTCGCGATCGGCGGCCAGCGTGTCCGTAGGGCGCATCCACCGCACGCTCACAATGGGGGGCAGCATAGAGCCGCGAACGTCGCGACATGCGCTCCGGGGAGGCGTCAACATTGACCCGTGGACGAACCCACGAGCCAAGCCGGGATCACGGTAGGCGAGGAGGTGCTCTCGGGGCGCCGATTCGGTCTGCGCGAGCGCCTCTGGTTGACCTACGAGCACCACGGGTTCCGGGCCCTGGTCTACCGGCTGCTGACCTTTCCGCTGCGCTTCACGCCGCTCAAGCGCCACCTACGGCTGGCGCCCAGATCTGACGGCGGCCGCGTCGCCGCGATCCGCTGGTATCGCAAGCGCGGGCGGCCGGTGACGATCGTGATTGCGAGCTACCGGGATTCCGAACAGGTTGCGACCTTGGTCGCCAGCTTGCGCAGGACGACCAAGCGGAGCTTGACCCGGATCCTCGTGGCCGACGACGCCAGCGGGCCGGAGCACGTGCAGGCGCTGCGAAGGATCGATGGGATCGAGGTGATCGCCGCAGAGACCAACGCGGGCCTTGCCGCGAACGTCAATCGCGGCGTCAGAGCCGCCGATCCGGACCACGACGTCGTGATCCTCAAC
>JBPCQU010000169.1:0-9208 GCA_050997795.1 Solirubrobacteraceae bacterium
GGCGAGTGGCGATCATCGATGCGCTGCCGCTGCTCGAGGGCTTCCGGTGGCCGGCGCTCGTGCGTCGCTGGCGGGCACCGGTGCTGGGGGAGCTGATCATGGGCTCGATCACCAAGCGTCAATTGGCTCGCAAGCTGCGTGCCGGCGCCGCCGATCCCGGCGCGTGGCCGGACGAGCGCGCCGCGGCGGTCTGGGAGCAGTTCGACCAGGGCACCCAGCGCGCGATACTGCGCCTGCATCGCTCGATCGACCCCCCGGGGCTGGCCGCCGCTGGCGCCGGCCTCGCGCGGCTGCGGGCGCCGGCGCTCGTGGTCTGGGGCGAGCGCGATCCGTGGCTTCACCCTTCGTTCGCCGACGCCTACGCCCAACGGCTGCCGCGCGCTTCGCTGGAGCGCGTGGACAACGCGGGGCATTGGCCATGGCTCGATCAGCCCGGCGTGATCGAGCGCGTGCTGGCCTTCCTGGCGCAACCGACTCCGGCCCCATGACCGCCACCGATCCGGCCACCGCCGCCGATCCCGCCGCGACCGCCGCCGATCCCACGACCACCGCCGATCCCTCGACCGCCGCTTCCCGGCCGCTGGCCTCGCGGGAGCGGCTCGAGCGCCTGGCGCCGACGCTCGTGGCGGCGGCGTTCGCGGCCGCATACGTGCTCGTCTCGCCGCCCAGCCTCGACCTCGCCGCGCACCTGTTCCGCGCCCAGCTGTTCCGCGTCGAGGGGTTCGGGATCTGGAACAACTGGTGGTACTCGGGCCACCACATCGTCGGCTACAGCGTCCTGTTCCCGGCCATCTCGGCGACGCTCACGCCGCAGCTGGCCGGCGGGATCGCCACCACCGGGACTGCGGCGCTGTTCGCGCTGCTCGCGCGGCGCCACTTCGGACGCCGTGCGTGGCTCGGCGCCGTGGTGTTCGGAGCCGCGACCGCGGCCAACCTCTACACCGGACGGCTCGCGTTCGCGTTCGGCGCGCTGCCGGCGGTGGGCTCGATGCTGGCGCTTGACCGCCGCCGGCCGACGCTGGCGTGCGCGCTGGCGGTGCTGGCCGCGCTCTCGAGTCCGGTCGCGGCGCTGTTCGCCGCGCTCACGGCGGCCGGGTACGCGCTGGGCGCACTGGTCTCCGAGCGCCGGCTGCAGCCGGCGCTCGCCGGCGCGTCGGTGGCGGTCGCGGCGGTCGTGCCGGTCGGCCTGCTCGCGATCGCCTTTCCGGAGGGCGGCAGCGAGCCGTTCGCGTTCTCGACCCTGTGGCCGATCCTCCTGCTCGCGGCGCTGGGCCTCGCGACGCTGCCGGGCGAAGCGGTCACGCTCCGAGCCGCGGTCGGCCTCTACACGATCGTGACGATCGCCGTCTATGTCGTGCCCTCACCGATCGGCGGCAACATCGCTCGTCTCGGTACGTTGCTCGCCGCGCCGCTCGCCGCCCTGCTCTGGTGGCGCCGCCGGACGGCGCTGTTGCTGATTGTTGCGCTGCCGCTCCTGTACCTCGAGTGGGCCGCGCCGGTTCGCGATCTGGCGGGGGCCACCGGTGATCAGTCGACGTCGACCAGTTACTACCGCCCGCTGGTCCAGTTCCTCGGCCGGCAAACCGGCCCTCCGTTCCGGACCGAGATCCCGTTCACGCGCTTTCACTGGGAAGCGTACGTGGTCGCGACGCACTTTCCGCTCGCCCGCGGGTGGGAGCGCCAGCTCGACATCAAGGACAACGCGATCTTCTACGGCGGCCGCCTGACCGCGTCGGGCTACGAACGCTGGCTGCACCGGAACGCTGTCCGCTTCGTCGCCGCGTCAGACGCCCAGCTCGACTACTCCGCCCAGGCCGAGATGGCGCTGATCCGTCGCGGGCTGCCGTACCTGCATCAGGTGATGCGCTCCCGTCACTGGCGCGTCTACGCGGTCTCGCACGCGACCCCGATTGTCGACGGACCAGCGACACTCGAGGCGATGGGCCCGGACTGGCTCCGGCTCCGCGCGTGGACCGCCGGAAGCGTCCTCGTGCACGTCCGCTTCACCCCCTACTGGGCGCTCGGGGAAGGGCGCGGGTGCGTAGCCCCGGCGGGCCAGTACACGCGCCTGACGCTACGGAGCGCGGGTCCGGTGCGGCTCGTGGCGCGCTTCTCGCTGGGCCGGATCGGCGCACGGACCCCACGCTGCAACTGACCGCGCCGGGCGCGTCTGACGCGAGTCAGACGGATCAGCGCGTTAAGATGCGCTTCGCCATGCGTCATCGACTGAGGTGGATCGAGACGCGGGTGCTCCCGCGCGGCTGGACTGACGTGATCCGTCAGGTCCTGCTGTTCCTGGGCGCATACCTGCTCTATCAGCTCGTCCGCGGGCTGGTTGACGGCGGCAACGGCTACAAGCCGTTCGGCGACGCGACCAAGATCATCCACCTCGAGCGCGTCCTGCATATCTTCATCGAGCCGAGCGTCCAGGCGTGGGCGTCGAGCGTGCACTGGCTGATGGATCTCGCCGACTGGACCTACCTCAACGCGCACTATCTGGTCACGCTCGGCGCGCTCGTGTTCATCTACCTGCGGCGCAACGACTCGTTCTACTTCGTGCGCAACATGTTCATGATCGCGATGGCGATCGCGCTGGTCGGCTACGCGCTGTACCCGACGGCGCCGCCACGGCTGATGCCGGAATGGGGCTTCACCGACTCGGTCGCGCACTTCATGGGGCTCCCGTACATCGAGGACAGTCCGGGGAAGGCGCTGCTGAACTTCTACGCTGCCGTGCCGTCCATGCACGTCTGCTTCGCGGTCATGATCGGAGTGCCGATGTCACGCCTGGTCAAGCGCTGGTGGGGGCGCGTGGCGTGGGGCCTGTACCCGCTGCTGATCACGTTCGTCGTCGTCGCGACCGGCAACCACTACCTGACCGACGTGATCCTCGGCGCGCTCACCGCCGGCGCCTCGGCGCTGCTGGCCGGACAGCTGCTCGCGCGGGCCAGGCCCGACGCGTGGGCGTTCGGCCAAGCGCCCGCCTAGCGCGATGGCCGAGCCCCCGACACCGGTCCGTGATCCGCCACCCGGGCAGCGCCGGACCCGTGGCCGCGGCGAGGGACCAACGACGCCGGAGCTGATGCGCGAGCGGCTGATCGAGTCGCGGCTGACGCCCAACGCGATCTCGCTGACCGGCTTTGTGCTCAACCTCGCTGCGGCGGGGCTAGTCGTCGGGCGGCTCTTCTTCCTAGCCGGGATAGCGTTCATCGTCGGCTCGATCATGGACACGCTCGACGGCCGCTACTCGCGCATGTCGGGCAAGGGGACGCAGTTCGGGGCGTTTTTGGACTCGACGCTGGATCGGCTCGAGGAGGGGATCGTGCTGACGGCAGTCGCGGCGTACTTCGCCTCGCGCCAGGACCAGGTGGCGGTCGCGGCGGTGGTGGTCGGGGTGCTCGGTTCGCTGATGGTCTCTTACACGCGCGCCCGCGCCGAGGCGCTCGGCGTCGCCTGCACCGTCGGCCTCGCGACGCGGCCGGTTCGCGTGGTGATTCTGTCGGCCGGGCTGGTGTTCGCCAAGGGCGCCTCTCTCGGCCACTTCGAGCTCCTGGCCCCGGCCGTCTACGTGCTCGCGGTGCTGACCGCAGTGACGATGATCCAGCGCATCGTCTACGTCAGGAAACAGTTGCAGGCGCAGGTCGGCGAACTCTGAGCTCCGCTGGCCCGGAGCGCGCTCAAAAGCGGGGCGATCAGTACGCCGAGCCGACCACCAGCTCACCGCCGCGAGTGGCGGCGACGCACAGAGACGTTGACGGCAACGCACGCAGCAGCCCCCTTCTCGGTCTGATTCGATCGCCTCCGCCGCGTCGTCCTCGGGGCGCGTGCGCCCCGGTCCGCAGCTGACGCTATCCGATCGAGCCGGGTGTAACAAACCGCTCCTTGCGGACTACCTAATTCGTCGCCGCGCGCAGTTTTCGTCGCGCCGGCTAATCCGAGAAGGGAACTCTTGAATTGACCACCAGCAACGGTTCCACCAACGGCGCCGCGGGCCATCAGCCCGACAAGGTAAGGGTCGCGATCATCGGCGTCGGCAACTGCGCGAGCTCGTTCGTCCAGGGCGTCCAGTATTACCGCGACGCCAACCCCGACCAGCAGGTCCCGGGACTGATGCACGTCGAGCTCGGGGGCTACCACGTCCGCGACATCGAGTTCTCAGCCGCGTTCGACATCGACGCCGACAAAGTCGGAAAGGACTTGTCCGAGGCGATCTTCGCCGGCCAGAACAACACCCTCAAGCTCGGCGCCGACGTGCCCAAGCTCGGGGTCGAGGTGATGCGGGGCATGACCCACGACGGCCTCGGCAAGTACCTCAAGGAGAAGATCACCAAGGCGCCGGGGCCAACCGCCGACATCGTCGAGGTCCTAAAAAATACCCGCACCGACGTGGTCGTCTCCTACCTCCCGGTAGGCTCCGAGCAGGCGACCAAGTGGTACGTGGAGCAGATCCTCGAGGCCGGCTGCGGGTTCGTGAACTGCATCCCCGTGTTCATCGCCCGCGAGGACTACTGGAACAAGCGCTTCAAGAAGGCCGGCCTGCCGATCGTCGGCGACGACATCAAGTCCCAGGTCGGGGCAACGATCGTCCACCGGGCGCTCGCGCGGCTGTTTCACGACCGCGGCGTCAAGCTGCTTCGCACCTCGCAGCTCAACGTGGGCGGCAACATGGACTTCTACAACATGCTCGAGCGCGAGCGGCTGGAGTCCAAGAAGATCTCCAAGACCAACGCCGTCACGTCGATCATGGGCCACGAGCTGCCGCCCGAGGACGTCCACGTCGGCCCCTCGGATTACGTGCCGTGGCTGACCGACCGCAAGTGGGCCCACATCCGGCTCGAGGGTCAGGCGTTCGGTGACGTGCCGCTGACCGCAGAGCTGAAGCTCGAGGTGTGGGACTCGCCCAACTCCGCCGGCATCGTCACCGACGCGGTGCGCTGCTGCAAGCTGGCGCTCAACAACGGTCTCTCCGGCCAGCTCGACGGACCGAGCTCGTACCTGATGAAGTCACCGATGCACCAGCGGCCCGACGACGAGGCCCACACGATGACCGAGGCGTTCATCAAGAAGTACGCGCGCAAGCCAGTTACCTCGCGGGCGAAAACCGCGACCAAATAAACAAGGGCGACAGCCGGACGACTCGAGCGCCGCCGAGCGCTCGAGCCGCCCCCTTAAACTCCAAAGCGTGCCGCGGCTCGCCATCGCCCAGGTCACTCCGTTCGCCTGGGAGGCGGCCAATGATGTCAACGAGTACGTGGCGCGGGTTTCCGACGAGCTCGCGCAGCGGGGACATCGGGTACTGATCATCGCCCCCTCGGAGCGCAGCTCGCTGGTGCGCGACAGCCGCCGGGCGATCCGCTCGCATCCCGAAGCGCTGCTCGCCGATCCGGACGAGAACCCGCGCGTGCTCGGCGTCGGCGAGGTGCTTCCGTTCTCGCCCGCGCGCCGACGCGCCGCTTCGCTGCCGATCGACGTCGCCCGGACGATCGAGGAGACGCTCACAGCCCTGCCGCTCGACGTCGTCAACGTGCACGAGCCATTTGCCCCCAGCGCTTCGAGCGTGGCGCTGCGCCACTCGCACGCGCTGAACGTGGGCAGCTTCCACGCCCCGACCGAGCGCGTCCTCTCGACGCAGCTCGCGGCCCCGCTCTCGCGGCTGCTGTTTGCCCGCCTGGACGCCCGCACCGTGAGCTACGCCGCGACCCGTAACCTGCTCCAGCGCTACTTCCCCGGTGAGTATCGGGTGATCGCGCCGGGGGCCGACCCAGCGCTGGAGCGCGAGCTTGCCCCCGAGCCCGAGCTGGTGATGATCGCGACCGAGGAGCGCGCTGCGCTGCGCGTCTTCCTGCGCGCGCTGCTTTCGCTGCCGCCGGAGCTCGCCTGGCACGCGACGGTCTGGTCCCGGCGTCCGACCGCGCCGCCGGCCACGCTCGGACGGCTGCTGCGCGACCGGGTCTCGTTCGTCGACGCCGGCGACTGCACCCAAGCCCAGGCGCTCGCCCGCGCCGATATCGCCGTGCTCGCATCCGACGGAGACCGGGCGATGCCGGGGACGCTCGTACGCGCGCTCGGCGCCGGCGCGGTTCCGATCGCCTCGCGCCTGCCGGCCTACGAGGAGGTGCTCGCCGAGGGCGAGCGCGGCTTCCTGTTTGAGCCCGGGGAGGTGCAGACGCTCGCCGCCCACCTGACGAGCCTGCTGGGGGATCGCGAGCTCCTGGAGCGCAGCGCCGCCGCGGTGGCCGGGCTCGGCTCGACGCTGCGGTGGTCGCGCGTCGCGGACGAGCTGGAGCAGATCTACCTCGAGCTGGTCGCGCGCCGCCACGCCGACGCCGGGGACCGCCGCGTGCGCGCGCGGCTCTCGGAACGGCGGCTGATCGACGTCGACCTGCACATGCACACCGACCACTCCTAAGACTGCGCGACGCCGGTCGAGGTGCTGCTCGCCGAAGCCCGCGCGCGCGGCCTGGGCGCGATCGCGATCACCGACCACAACGAGATCTCCGGCGCGATCGAGGCCCGAGCGAAGGCCGACGGCGTCAAGGTGATCGTCGGCGAGGAGGTCAAGACCGCCGAGCAGGGAGAGGTGATCGGGCTGTTTATCGAGGAGAAGATCCCGCGCGGCTTGACGCTCCAGGAGACGATCAACGAAATAAAGCGCCAGGGCGGGCTGGTCTACGTTCCGCACCCGTTTGACCGGATGCACTCGGTGCCCGACTACGAGCACCTGCTCGCGGTGATCGATGACGTCGACGCGATCGAGGTCTTCAACCCGCGGGTCGCGATCACCGAGTTCAACGAGGAGGCGGTGCGGTTCGCGGCCAAGTACCGGATACCCGCGGGGGCGGGCTCTGACGCCCATGTACCGCAGGGGCTGGGATCGGTTCGGATCCGGATGCGCGACTTCGACGGGCCGCAGGAGTTCCTGCAGTCCCTGCGCGACGCCGACATGATCCGCAACCCGGCGAGCCTGCTCTACGTCCAGGCGCTGAAGTTCCTGCAGACCAAGGCGATGCCCGGAGCGGCTCGGAAGGCGTCCCGTGAGCGCCGGGTCCGTCGGGCCACAGGCCGCAAGTCCTGATGCAGCGTCAAGGACAAGCACGCCAGCCGTGCAATCGGACAGCGGTGCCGGCTACCGACGACGAGATCAGGGAGAAGTACCTCGAGCGCGCGATCCGCGAGCTGAACACGTTCGCGCGCCGGCTCAGCGAGTGCTCGCTCTGCCCCCGCGGCCAGCTGATGCCGGTGCTCGGCTCGGGCCATCCACAGGCCGACATCTTCATGGTCAAGCACTCGGCGCGGCCCGCGGAGGTGGAGGAGGGGGTCGCGTTCTACGGACGCGCCGGCAACGCGCTGATGAAGTCGCTGAAGCGGCTCTCGATCGACCCCCTGGCCGTATACGGGACGCTGTGCGTGAAGTGCCCGGTGCCCGACCCCGCGATGGCCGACCCGGCCTGCG
The DNA here is from genome assembly GCA_050997795.1 of Solirubrobacteraceae bacterium. Lineage (GTDB taxonomy): Bacteria > Actinomycetota > Thermoleophilia > Solirubrobacterales > Solirubrobacteraceae > Palsa-465. The sequence continues at coordinate 7,454 of JBPCQU010000169.1, forward strand.
TGGCCCGGCTGGTGGAGGAGCTCGCGATCGTGCAGCCGAAGATCCTGGTGGTGATGGGCTCCGAGGCGCTCGCGGTCATCAACGAGCTCGCGGTGCCGCTCTCGCGCGAGTTGGCGCCGGCTCCCGGCGAGCTGCAGCGGTTCACCCCGGCGATCGAGGCGCTGTTCACGCCGAGCATCGACGAGGCGCTCGACGAGGAGTGCGCCAAGCGGGAGTTCTGGGCGGCGTTCCGAGTGCTCGGGCAGTGGTGGGCCGACCTGCCGCCCTACTGACCCACTTCGAGCACGATCTTCCCCAGCTTGCCGCCGGCCTTGAAGCGCTCGTAAGCGGCCGCCACCTGCTCGAGCGGGTACGTTTCGGCGATCTGGACTCTGACCGAGCCCGCGGCCAGGAGCGGCAGCACCGAGCGCTCCAGGGCTCGGGCGGTGAGGGCTTTCTGCTCCAGCGGCCGAGCCCGAAGCGTCGAGCCGTAGATCCGGCCTCGCTTGGCCATCAGCAGCCCGAGGTTGATCTCGCCCTTGGCTCCGGCGCCGGTGCCGATCACGACGATCCGACCGCCGGTCTGTAGCGCCTTGAGGTTGTCTGCGAGGTTGATCGCGCCGACGAGCTCGAGGATCACATCGAACGGTCCGTGCTCGACGAACCCCTCGGACCCGATCACCTCGGCGCCGAGCCTGGCGACTTGGTCGCGCAGTTCGGCGTTGCGCACCGTAGCGGTGACGCGCGCGCCGGCCGCGCGGCCGAGCTGGATCGCGGCGGTGCCGACGCCCCCGGCGCCGCCGTGGACGAGCAGGCGCTCGCCGGCCACGAGCCCAGCCTGAGTGCAGAGTGCGTCGTGGGCGGTCGTGAAGACCTCGGGCACGCCGCCGGCCTCCACCCACGACAACGGCTCGGGGACTGCGGTCAGCACGCGCTCGTGCACCAGTGCGAGCTCCGCCTGGCCACCGCCACCAACGATGGCCATCACGCGGTCGCCCTCTTCGAAGCGCTCGGCGCCGGGCCCGCAGGCCGCCACCTCGCCGGCCAGCTCGAGGCCGGGGATGTCCGGCGGCGATCCGGGCGGGGCCGGGTAATGACCGCGCAGCTGCATCATGTCGGCGCCGTTCAGGCCCGCCGCGCGCACGCGCACGAGCACCTCACCGGCCCCGGGGGTGGGGTCGGGGTGGTCCTGGACCGAAACCTCCTCGTCGGCGATCGTGACCGCGCGCATCCCAGTTCGTGAGCCTAGCGGGCCGCTCTCGGGAGTGAGCCTAGCGGGGCGCTCTCGGGAGTCCCGACATCCCGCCTTGGACCGCGGCTCGGCTCGCGACCGCGCCGTGGAGCGCGCGGGGGCGCTCAGGAGCTGCGAACCAGCTCGGCCACGCACTCGATGTGCGGCGTCTGCGGAAACATGTCGACGGGACGCACCCGCACCAGCTCATAGCCCGCCTGGGTCAGCTGCGCGGCGTTGGGCGCGAGGGTCGTTGGGTTGCAGGACACGTAGACGATCCGCTGCGCCGCGGCCTCGATGATCCGCCGCACCACCTTCTGCGACAGGCCGGCGCGCGGCGGGTCGACGATCAGCACGTCGGGACGCCCGGCGCGGTCGGCGAGCTCGCGCAGCGCGAGCCGCACGTCGCCGGCGAAGAAGTGAGCGTTGTCGACCTCGTTGGTCCGCGCGTTGGCGATCGCGTCGGCGATCGCCTCGGGTACGAGCTCCAGGCCCCACACCTCGGCGACCTGGGGGGAGATCGAGAGCGCGATCGTGCCGATCCC
>JBPCQU010000093.1:0-3461 GCA_050997795.1 Solirubrobacteraceae bacterium
TGACCGGCGACTGGGAGCACCGGCTGGCCAAGATCGAGACCGGCGCCGACTCCCGCGAGGCGTTCATGGGCGACATCGTCAAGTTCACCGAGGAGACGGTCGGCGAGCTCGACTCCAAGCTCAAGGACGTCCGGATCCCGCGGGCCAAACTCGGGCCGTGCCCGATCTGCGGCCGCGAGATTAACGAGAACCGGAAGGGGTACTCGTGCTGGTCCCGCGAGGACCCGGGGTGCGGGTTCGTGATCTGGAAGTCCAAGACCGGCAAGCAGCTGCCGATCGCCGTCGCCCGCGAGCTGATCAAGACAGGCCGCACCGAGAAGCCGGTGACCGGGTTCAAGGGCCGCTCGGGCAAGAGCTTCCGGTCCCGCCTCGCGTTGCAGCAGAGCGAGGAGGGCAAGTGGCGGGTCGAGTTCGACGAGCCGTGGGCGGGCACCGCCGGCGGAGCCGGGGGTCAAGGCGTGAAGCCTCCCGAGGCCGAGCAGACCCCGGCGCAGCAGCCGGCGCCCGCCTCCGCGGCCGCCTGACCAAGCACGCGAGCCGCTCGCAGCCTGACCGTCATCGGCTCGCGCCACCATAGGCCTGATGCCGCTCGAGCTGGTCCTCGGTCCCGCCAACTCCGCCAAGGCCGGTGCGGTCCTGGGCGCCTACGGCGCGCTGGCTCCGCGTGGCGCGGTGCTGGTGGTGCCCACCGCGGTCGATGCCCGCCACTACGAGCGTGAGCTCGCGGCCGCCGGCGTCGTGCTGGGCTCGGTGCTCACCTTCTCGGGGTTGGTGCGGGAGATCGCGGGCCGGGCTCAGTACTCGGGGCGCCGGCTCTCTGATCTGCAGCGCGATCGGGTGTTGCGAGACGTGCTCGGACACGTGCGGCTCGACGCGCTCGCGTCCGTGGCCGCCGCCCCCGGTTTCCGGGTCGCGGCCGGAGAGCTGATCGCCGAGCTGCAGCGGCAGCTGGTGACGCCGCAGCGGTTCCTAGCGGCACTGCGCACGTGGGCGGCGCAGGATGAGCGGCGCCAAGCGTACGCGCTTGACGTGGGGCGCATCTACCAGGCGTACGCCTCGGAGCTCGACCGGCTCGGTCGCGTTGACCGCGAGCTCTACACCTGGCGGGCGCTCGACGCCCTGCGCGCCGAGCCGAGCCGGTGGGGCCGCGATCAGGTGTTCTTCTACGGCTTCGACGACCTGACCGCGCTCGAGCGTGACGCGGTCGAGACGCTGTCACGGATTGCCGGCGCCCACGTGACCGTGTCGCTCACCTATGAAGCAAGCCGGGTGGCGCTGCTCGCGCGCGCCGAGGCGGTGCAGGAGCTGGCGCCGCTCGCCGAGCGGGCGCTCGAGCTGCCGGCGCTCGATGAGCACTACGCGCCGGCCTCGCGCGCCCCGCTGCATCACCTCGAGCGCAACCTGTTCGAGCCCGATGCCGAGCGGATCGACCCCGGCCCGGCCGTTGGGCTGCTCGAAGCCGGTGGCGAGCTCTCCGAGGCCGAGCTCGTCGCCGCTCACGTGCTCGCGCTCCTGCGCGACGGCGTCCCCGCCGAGGAGATCGCGGTGATCTACCGCTCGCTCGGGCGGTCCGCGCCCCTGCTCGAGCGGGTGTTCGAGCAGTACGGAATCCCACTCGCGGGCGCGTACGAGACGCGGTTCTCCTACACGGCGCTCGGGCGGGCGCTGATCGGCGCGGCCCGCTGCGCGCTGCTCGACGAGCGCCAGGCGCGCGCCGAGGACCTGCTCTGCTACCTGCGAGCGCCCGGGGTGCTCGAGCGGCCCGAGGTCGCCGATGGCCTGGAAGCCCAGCTGCGACGCGACGGGCTGCTGAGCGCGGCGGCGGCCCGCGAGCGTTTGGGCTGGAGCCTGTCCGAGCTCGACACGCTGCGCGCTGCCGCCGACCCTGGCCCGGAGCTGTGCCGCCTCGCGCGGCGGCTGTTCGCCGCACCCCACCGCGCCACGGCCCACATGCTGGCGCGGGCCGAGGAGCTCGACGCCCGCGCACTCGCCACGCTGACAAGGGCGCTCGACGAGCTCACCGAGCTCGGCCAGCGGCTGTCTGGCGCGGAGCTGGTCGAGCTGCTCGACGAACTGAGCGTCCCGGCCGCCCCCGGCGGCTTGCCCGACGGCGTGTTGCTCGCCGAGCCGCTCGAGGTCAGGGCGAGGCGCTTTCGGGCGGTGTTCGTGTGCGGGCTGCAGGAGGGCGAGTTCCCGCTTCCGGCGCGGGCCGAGCCGTTCTTGTCCGACGAGCGCCGGCGCGAGCTGGCCGTGTGCTCGGGGTTGCGCCTGCGCCTGCACGAAGACGTTCTGGACCGCGAGCGCTACCTGCTCTATGCCTCGGTATCGCGCGCCACCGAGCGGGTGCTGCTCAGCTACCGCAGCTCCGACGAGGAAGGAAACGTCGCGCTGCCGTCGCCGTTCATCGCCGATGTCGCCGAGCTGTTCACCGATGACTGGGCGGCGCGGCGCGCGCGGCGCCTGCTGGCCGACGTGGTCTGGAACGCGGCCGAGGCTCCCACCGCGCGGGAGCTGGCTCGATCGCAGGCCGCCGCCCAGGCGCCGCCGGCGGGCGAGGAAGGGCAACCGCGGAGAAAGCTCGGCGAGCTCGCGCTGGGCCGCCTGCGCCACACCGAGATCCTGTCGGCGGGCGCGCTCGAGACCTACGGGGAGTGCCCCGTCAAGTGGCTGGTCGAGAAGGAGCTCCGGCCCGAGCCACTGGAGCCCGAGCCCGAGCCGATGGCGCGCGGCAGCCTGATGCACGAGGCGCTCGAGCGCTTGCTGACCGAGCTGGACGGCCCGGTCACGCCGGCCTCGCTGCCCCTCGCTCGCGAGATCCTCGACCGGCTGCTGGCCGAGCTCGCCGGCGGACTCGGCGCCAAGCTCGGCGCGGGCCGCCCCGACGTGGTGCGCGCCGGAGCGCTGCGCGCGATCGAGGCCGATCTGCGGCGCTACCTGGCGCACGAGGCCGCGAGCGGCGGCGAGTGGCGCCCGTTCGAGCTCGAGCTGCGGTTCGGGTTCACCGACGACCAGCCCTCGCTGCCCCCGCTCGAGCTCGGCCAGGGAGACGAGCGGATGCTGGTGCGCGGGGCGATCGATCGGGTCGACGTGGACGAGCACGGTCAAGCGCTGGTCCGCGACTACAAGAGCGGCGCGATCCGGCCCGAGCACGCGTCCGCCCGGTGGAGCATCGACCAGCGCCTGCAGGTCGCGCTGTATCTGGTCGTCGTGCGCGAGCTGACGCGCCTGCGGCCGGTGGCGGGCTTCTATCAGCCGCTGCGCGGCGAGGACCTGCGCGCGCGCGGCATGTTCGTCGACGGGATCGACGTCGGCGCCGCGACGCTCGGCACCGATGCGCGAAACCCCGGGGAGTTCGCGGCCGAGCTCGACGACGCGGCGGCGCGGGCGGTCGCGCTCGGGACCGCCCTGCGGGGCGGCGAGCTGACCCCGTGTCCGCTGACCTGCTCGCGCGAGGGTTGCGC
>JBPCQU010000200.1:0-18746 GCA_050997795.1 Solirubrobacteraceae bacterium
CCGTACACCACGACCAAGCGCCAGCGCTACACGCCAGCCGCGCCCGCGTGCTCGACGCCGCTCACGCACGCCATCCAGAACGGTTCGTGCGCAAGCTGCCGGTCCCGCCCGAGCTGCCGACCGCCGCATGGATCAACAAGCCGAAGGAGGTCGCTGCTCAATAAATTCCAACGCGAAGCGTCTCACCGGGCTTGACAGGCTCCGCCCGTCCAACTCGAGCCCCGGGGACTGAACGCTTACGCAAAACACCTTTTTTGCGGGACGTTGGTAGCGCGCCCGGCAGGATTTGAACCTGCGACCTTCCGCTCCGGAGGCGGACGCTCTATCCCCTGAGCTACGGGCGCTCTGATCGGGAAGGCTAGGGGACTGAGCAGCTTAATGGAGATCGCGATCGTCTCAGACACGCACATGCCGCGCGGCCCGCGCCGGCTCCCCGACCGTTGCACGGAGCGCCTGCGGCGGGCCGATCTGATCGTGCACGCCGGAGACCTCTGCACGCTCGAGGTGCTGGCCGAGCTGCGGGCTCTCAATCGGGTCGTCGCGGTGCAGGGGAATGTCGACGATGCCGCGGTCAGGGCGGCGCTGCCGCACGTCGCAACGGTCGACGCGGGCGGTCGGCGGATCTCCGTGATCCACGATGCGGGCGCCGCCAGCGGCCGGCTGGCGCGGTTGCGGGCACGCTTCCCCGACGCCGACGCGGTGATCTTCGGGCACTCGCACATCCCGCGGTACGAATGCGCCGAGGACGGCTTTCAGATCTTCAATCCCGGCAGTCCGACCGAGCGCCGGAGAGCCCCTCACCACACGATGGGCATCGCGCGCGTGCGTGACGACGAGCTGACGTTCGAGCTGATCGAGCTCGACTGACACACTCATCCCGCGATGGACCTCTCGATCTTCTTCGTCGGCACCGCGGGCTCGGTCCCGACCGCCCGCCGTGGGCTGCCGTCGCTGCTGGTGCGCCGCGGCGCCGACCGGATCCTGTTCGACTGCGGCGAGGGGACCCAACGCCAGCTGGTGAGCTCGGTGGGGCTGACCGAGCTGAGCGAGATCTACGTGACGCACTTCCATGCCGACCATTGGCTGGGGCTGCCGGGGTTACTGAGGACGTTCAACCTGCGCGGTCGCGAACGGCCGCTCACGATCCACGGGCCGGTCGGGCTCCGGGCGCTGATGGCGCTGGCTCTGCGGATGGGCGGAGGCCTGGGGTACGAGCTCGAGCTGGTCGAGCTGGAGCCCGGCGACGTGCTCGCGCGCGACGGTTATCGGATCGCCCCGGTGGCGGTGGCCCACCGCAGTCCGGCGTTCGGCTACGTCCTGTTCGAGGACCAGCGCCCGGGCGTCTTCGACCCCAAAGCTGCGCTGACGCTCGGACTGCAGGAAGGCCCCGAGTTCGGGCGAGTACAGCGCGGTGAGACAGTCCGCGGCGTGCGCCCCGAGCAGGTGCTCGGCGAGCCTCGCCCGGGGCGAAAGCTCGTTCTCTCCGGCGATACCACGCCCTGCGACGCGCTTCGGATCGCCGCCCACCAGGCCGACGTGCTGGTGCACGAGGCGACGTTCGCCGAGGAGGAGCGAGCGCGGGCGGTGCAGACCGGGCACTCGACCGCGGTGCAGGCGGCCACGATCGCGCGCGACGCACAGGTCGGGATGCTGGCGCTCAACCACGTCTCCACCCGCCATCCGCTCGGGCTGCTGCGCGACGAGGCTCGGGGCGTCTTTGCCCCGACCGTGCTCCCGCGCGACTTCGACACGATCGAGATCCCGTTCGCTGAGCGCGGCCAGCCGGCGCTCGTGCGCTGGGATGCCCGCCAGGCGGCTCTGGCCGAGGAGCCGGCCACGGCTGAGGCGCCCGGGTGAGAGCGCTGATCGCCGCGGGCAGGGGGTTGGTCGACTTAGCGAACTATGGGTTCGCTTTTTCGACCAACGTCCGGGAAGGCGCCTGACCGCGGCCGGGGCCGCTGCTACTCTCACGACGTCCCCTTTAACCCGGTCCTGTGAGGCCAGGAAGGAGCACGTTGGAAGCCGCCACGGTCGTCCTCGACCGCGATGACATGCGCCGCACGCTCGTGCGGATCGCCCACGAGATCGTCGAGAAGAACGCGGATGGGCCGGTCGCGATCGTCGGCATCCACCGCCGCGGCGCGCACCTAGCGGGGCGCTTGCACGCGCTGACCAGTGAGCTGCTCGAGGTCGATGTCCCGCTCGGCTCGGTGGACATCGCCCTGTACCGCGACGACCTCGGGATCCGACCGGGCACGCCGATCGTCCACGCCACCCAGCTCGACTTCCCGGTGCAGGGACGGACGATCGTGATCGTCGACGACGTGCTCTACACCGGCCGCACCGTCCGAGCGGCGGTGGATGAGATCTTCGACTTCGGCCGGCCCGCGCGGGTGCAGCTCGCCGTGCTCGTCGACCGCGGCCACCGCGAGCTCCCGATCCGGCCCGACTACGTCGGCAAGAACATCCCGACCTCGCAGGACCAGCGGGTCAACGTCCGCGTCGAGGAGGTCGACGGCGTCGACGAGGTGACGATCGAGAGCGGACGCGGACCGAATCTCGAGACGAAGGTCAGAGCGGCATGAGCGACCCGCGCTCCCGCCACCTGATCTCGATCGACGACCTCGACCGCGCCTCGATCGAGCGGATCCTCGACCGCGCCGAGTCCTTCGCCGAGGTGTCGGGGCGGGAGATAAAGAAGGTCCCGGCGCTGCGCGGCCGGACGATCGTCAACCTGTTCTACGAGGCCAGCACGCGCACGAGCTCCTCCTTCGAGCTGGCGGCCAAGCGCCTCAGCGCCGACGTGGTCAGCATCCGCTCGGCGGGCTCGAGCGTCGACAAGGGGGAGTCGCTCAAGGACACCGTCCAGACGCTGTCGGCCTACGACCCGGCGGCGATCGTGATCCGCTCTCCCCACGTCGGGGCGGCGCAGCTCGTCGCCTCGTGGACCGCCGCCGCGGTCATCAACGCCGGCGACGGCAAGCACGAGCACCCGACCCAGGCGCTGCTCGACGTGTTCACGCTCCGGCGCCGCCTGCACTCGCTCGACGGGTGCAACATCTGGATCGTCGGTGACGTGCTGCACTCGCGGGTCGCCCGCTCGGACATCCTCGCCTTCACCCGGATGGGCGCGCGCGTGACCGTCTGCGGCCCGCCAACGCTGATACCGCGCGAGATCGAGGCGCTCGGGTGCGAGGCCACGCCGACGCTCGATCGCCTCCACGAGGCCGACGTCGTCTACGTCCTGCGGATGCAGCACGAGCGGATGCGCGAAGCGTTCGTGCCCTCGCTGCGCGAGTACGCCGAGCGCTACCAGATCAACGACGGACGCCTCAGGCCCGGGCAGTTGGTCATGCATCCCGGCCCGGTCAACCGCGGCGTCGAGCTCTCGGCGGCGACGATCGACTCGCCGCAGGCGCTGATCGGCGAGCAGGTCAAGGCCGGGGTGGCGGTGCGGATGGCCGTCCTCTACGAGCTGCTGGTCGGCTCGCCGATGCTGGCGGCGGTCGCGTGACGCTACAGCGGCTGTTCCACCGTCAGGCGCAACCAGCCGAGCTGCTGATTCGCGCCGCCCACGTGCTCGATCCTCGCACCGGCCTGGACGAGCGCCATGACGTGCTCGTCCGGGACGGTCACATAGCCGAGCTCGGCGCGCCCGAGACGCTGCCGTGCCCGGAGGATTGCGACACGATCGAGGCGGCCGGCCGGCACCTGTTCCCGGCCTTCGTCGACCCCCACGTCCATCTGCGCACGCCGGGGCAGGAGTACAAGGAGAGCCTCGAGACCGGAACCGCGGCGGCCGCCACCGGAGGGTTCTGCGCCGTGATCGCGATGCCGAACACCGCTCCGACCGTCGATTGCGCCGCGGTCCTCGGCTCGCTCGTGCAGCGCGCGCGGAGCGAAGCGCTGGTACCGGTCGGGTTTCTGGCCTCGATCACCCGCGGACTCGACGGCGAGGAGCTGACCGAGATGGCCGAGCTGCGCGACGCGGGCGCGCTCGGGTTCACCGACGACGGCCGGCCGGTGGTCTCGGCGGGGATCCTCCGCCGGGCGCTGCAATACCAGCGGCTGTGCGGCGGCGTGATCGCGCTGCACGAGGAGAATCCGACGCTGTCGGGCGACGGTGTGATGCACGAGGGCGCAGTCTCAGCCCGGCTCGGCCTCACGGGCATCCCCTCGGTCAGCGAGTCGACGATGATCGCCCGCGACGGCGCGCTCGCGCTCTATGAGGGCGCACGCGTCCACTTCCAGCACCTCTCGTCCGCCGAGTCGGTGCAGGCGCTGGCCGGCGCCAAGCAGGCCGGCGCTCGCGTCAGCGCCGAAGCCTGCCCGCACCACCTGACGCTGACCGACGAGATCGTGCGGACGCTCGACAGCCGCTTCAAGGTAAACCCGCCCCTGCGGACCGAGACCGACCGCCGGGAGCTCGTGGGGGCGCTGTCCTCGGGCTTGGTCGACTGCGTCGCCACCGACCACGCGCCGCACGCGGTGCACGAGAAGGAGGTCGCGTTCGAGCAGGCGCCGATGGGAACCACGGGGCTCGAGACGGCGTTTGCGGCGCTCTACAGCGAGCTCGTGCTGCCCGGCGAGCTCGAGCTCGAGACGGTTGTCGAGCGGATGAGCGACGGTGCCGCGCTGTACGGACTGCCGACGCCCCGGCTCGCCATCGGCGAGCCGGCCAATCTGTGCCTGGTCAACCTCGACTCGCGCTGGGAGGCCGGCGCGCACGGCTACGCGAGCCGCTCGGCGAACTCCTGCTACCACGGACGCACGCTTCAAGGCCGCGTCGAGCTGACGATCGCCGCGGGCGGCGTCGCTCACCGAGGGGCGATGCTGGCCGACGCCGGCACGCTCAGCAGTCGATGAACCCCGCGACCTCCTACGTGCTGCTCGAGGACGGCACACGCTTTGACGGCCTGGCCCGCGGGGCGGACGCCCACGCGGTCGGGGAGGTGGTGTTCACGACCTCGATGACGGGCTACCAGGAGGCCGTCAGCGATCCCAGCTATGCCGGTCAGCTGATCGTGTTCACCTATCCGCAGATCGGCAACTACGGCGTCAGCGCCGAGGCGATGGAGTCAGACCGGGTCCACGCCCGCGCCGTGATCATGCGGGCTGCGGTGGACTATGAGCGCGAGCCTGCGCGCGCGAGCGGGCATGCGAGCGCGGGCGGGTGGGGGCAGGCGGAGCCGGGCTGGCTGCAGTGGCTGACCGTCGCGGGGATCCCGGCGATCACCGACCTCGACACGCGCGCGCTCGTGCGGCACATCCGCGACCGCGGCGCGATGCGCGGCGGGGTCTTCCCGGCACGCCTGAGCGAGCGCCACGCGCGAGAGCTGATCGAGGCCGAGCCCCAGATGAACGGCCGTGACCTGGCCCGCGAGGTGACCCCCGCCAGGTCCACCGTGCTCGAGGCGCTTGGCGAGGGCGCCGGCGAGGAGCCGGGCGGTGCTCGCGTCGCGATGATTGACACTGGCGTGAAGCGTTCGATCGTCGCCAACCTCCGCGCCCGCGGCGTCACCGTCGAGCTGCACCCTTGTAGCGCTACCGCCGACGAGCTCCTCGCCGCGCAGCCCGACGCGATCTTCCTCGCCAACGGCCCGGGCGACCCGGGCGCACTGGACTACATCGTGACCACGATCAGGGAACTGGTCGGCACACTGCCCGTGTACGGGATCTGCCTCGGGCACCAGCTGCTCTGCCGCGCGGTCGGCCTCGAGACCTACAAGCTCCCGTTCGGGCACCACGGCGCCAACCATCCGGTCAAGGACCTCGTCACCGGCCGGACCGAGATCACGAGCCAGAACCACGGCTTTGCCGTGCTCGGGCCGAGCGGCGCCCGTACGATCGACAGCGACGAGGCGGTTCGCTGGGAGACCGACTTCGGGGCCGCCGAGCTGACCCACATCAACCTCTACGACCGCACGGTCGAAGGACTCGCCCTCCGTGACGTGCCCGGCGCGACGGTCCAGTACCACCCCGAAGCCGGCCCCGGACCGCACGATTCGCTGTACCTGTTCGACCGCTTCGTGGGGGAGATAGTCAAATCACGGGCGGCCTGGCCGCGCCGCCGCTAAAGAACAATGCCCCGGCGTGACGACATCCACAAGATCCTGCTGCTCGGGTCGGGCCCGATCGTAATTGGCCAGGCAGCCGAGTTCGATTACTCCGGCACGCAGGCCTGCCGGGTGCTCGTCCACGAGGGCTACGAGGTTGTGCTCGTCAACTCGAACCCGGCCACGATCATGACCGACCCCGAGGTCGCCAGCACCACCTACATCGAGCCACTGCTGCCGGGCCCGGTGACGCAGGTGATCGAGCGCGAGCGCCCCGACGCGCTGCTGCCGACCCTCGGCGGTCAGACGGCGCTCAACTTGTCAAAGGCGCTGCACGAGGACGGCACGCTCGAGCGCTTCGGGGTCGAGCTGATCGGCGCCGACTACGAGGCAATCGACCGCGCTGAGGACCGAGAGCGCTTCCGGGACACGATGACGGCGGCCGGCCTGCGCGTCCCGCGCAGCGCGATCATCCACAGCGTCGCCGACGCCCGCGCCGCGCTGGACGACATCGGCCTGCCGTTCATCGTCCGCCCCGCGTTCACGCTCGGCGGCAGCGGCGGCGGCGTCGCGCGGGGACAGTCAGAGCTCGAGCACGTCATCGCGCGCGGGCTGTCCGCCTCGCCGATCGGCCAGGTGCTGATGGAGGAGTCGGTCCTGGGATGGGCCGAGTTTGAGCTCGAGGTGATGCGCGACTGGACCGACAACGTGGTGATCGTGTGCTCGATCGAGAACCTCGACCCGATGGGAGTGCACACCGGCGATAGCGTCTGCGTCGCCCCCCAACAGACGCTGAGCGACAAGCGCTTTCAGGTGCTGCGCGACCAGGCGATCGCCGTGATCCGCGCCGTAGGTGTCGAGACCGGGGGGTCAAACGTGCAGTTCGCGGTCAACCCCGCCACCGACGAGGTGATGGTCATCGAGATGAACCCGAGGGTGTCGCGATCGAGCGCGCTCGCCAGCAAGGCGACCGGGTTCCCGATCGCCAAGATCGCCGCGCGGCTGGCGGTCGGCTACACGCTGCAGGAGATCTCCAATGACATCACCAAGGCGACGCCGGCGAGCTTCGAGCCCGCGATCGACTACTGCGTCGTGAAGTGGCCCCGGTTCGCGTTCGAGAAGTTCCCTGGGGCGGAGGCGGGCCTGACCACGCACATGAAGTCGGTCGGCGAGGCGATGGCGCTGGGGCGGACCTTCAAGCAGGCGTTCGCCAAGGCGCTGCGCTCGCGCGAGCTCGACTCGCCGGCGAAATCGCCTTCCGACGACGAGGCCCTGCTGGCGCTGCTCGAGACCGCAGGCGCTGACCGCTACGACCACCTGCTCGAGGCGCTTCGCCGGGGCGTCGAGGTCCCCGAGCTCCAGCGGCGGACGGGGATCGATCCGTGGTTCTTGCGTGAGCTGGAGGAGCTCGTCGCCGATCCGGGGACGGCGTTCGCCGGCGAACGCACGTTCAAGGCCGTCGACACGTGCGCCGCCGAGTTCGCCGCGCAAACGCCCTACTTCTACTCGGGCTGGGAGCGCCCCGGTCCCGACGGACCGAGCCACGAAGCGCGTTCCGGCGAGCGCCCCGGCGTGGTGATCCTGGGTTCCGGGCCGAACCGGATCGGCCAGGGGATCGAGTTCGACTACTGCTGCGTGCACGCGGCGCAGACGGTCCGCGAGCTGGGCCGCGACGCGATCATGATCAACTGCAACCCCGAGACGGTCTCGACCGACTACGACACCTCTGACCGGCTGTACTTCGAGCCGCTGACGCTCGAGGACGTGACCGCCGTCTGCCAGCTCGAGAGGCCCGAAGGGGTGATCGTCCAGTTCGGCGGCCAGACCCCGCTCAAGCTCGCCGCCGGTCTGCACGCGGCGGGAATCCCGATCCTCGGCACGAGCATCGACGCGATCGACCTCGCCGAGGACCGCTCGCGTTTCGGCGCGTTGCTGCACCGGCTCGGGTACAAGGCGCCCCCGTACGCGACCGCGACCAGCGCCGAGGAGGCGCTCGCTCGCGCGCCGGACGTCGGGTTCCCGTTGCTGGTCCGCCCCAGCTACGTGCTCGGCGGTCGCGCGATGGAGATCGTCTACAGCGTCGAAGGCCTCGAGGAGTATCTCCAGCGGGTCGGGGCCGAGGCCGGCGACAAAATTTACCTCGACCGGTTCCTCGAGGATTCGATCGAGGTCGACGTCGACGCCCTGTGCGACGGGGGCACGGCCGCCGGAGGCGCTGGTGCGGTGTGGATCGCGGGCATCATGCAGCACGTCGAGGAGGCCGGGATCCACTCGGGCGATTCGGCCTGCGTGCTGCCCCCACACGCGCTCGGGGAGGAGATGCTCGAGCAGATCCGCGAGCAGACGGCCGGGATCGCGCGGGCGCTAGGCGTGGTAGGGCTGCTGAACGTTCAGTTCGCGATCCACGGCGACGACGGCCTGCACGTGATCGAGGCCAACCCGCGGGCATCGCGGACCGTGCCGTTCGTCTCCAAGGCGATCGGGCTGCCGGTAGCCAAGCTCGCGTGCCGGATCATGCTCGGCGAGCAGATCGGCGAGCTTGACCTGCCCGTGCAGACGGAGCGCGAGCGAAGCGACGCCCACGTCTGCGTCAAGGAGGCGGTGCTCCCGTTCAACCGCTTTGCGGGGGCCGACTCGCTGCTCGGACCCGAGATGCGCTCGACCGGCGAGGTGATGGGGATCGCGCTCGATTTCCCGACCGCGTTCGCCAAGGCTCAGGCGGCGGCGGGAGCGGCGCTCCCGAGCCACGGGACCGCGTTCTTGACCGTCGCCGACGGCGACAAGCCGGCGGCCACCGGGATCGCCACCCAGCTGCACGACCTCGGCTTCAAGATCATCGCCACCCGCGGCACGGCCCAGTCGATCCGCAAGATGGGAATTCCGGCCGAGGAGATCAACAAGCTCGGCGAGGGCTCACCGCACGTCGTCGACTGGCTCGAGCGAGGCGCCGTCGATCTCGTGATCAACACGCCGGTCGGGACCGGGGCGCGGGCGGACGGATACGAGATCCGCTCCTCGGCGGTGGCGCGTGGGATCCCCTGCATCACGACGATGGCGGGGGGGATGGCCGCCGCCCGGGCGATCGCCGCCGCTCAGCGCGGCGAGCCCGAGGTCCTCTCACTGCAGGAGCTCCACCGTTACGGCCGAGTCAGCCGGGCGTCCACATGAGCGCGGTGAGGGCGCAGCGCGTCACCGCGCCTTTCGGCCGCCGCCGCGTTCGTATCGTCGCCCGCGAGCAACACGGCGCCTACACGGTGCTGCGCTGCGGCGACCGCCAGGGACCCCGCCCCCAGGCCGGGCAGTTCTACATGCTCGCCGCCGCCGAGCGGTGGGGCGGTGGGGACGGCGAGCGGCCCTACCTGCCGCGCGCGTTCAGCGTGCTGCGGGCCTCGACGTCCGGGCGCGAGCTCGAGTTCCTGCTCGAGGACGTGGGACCGGGCACCAATCGGCTGTCTGAGCTCGGACCAGGCGAGGATCTGGTGCTGACGGGACCGCTCGGATCCGGCTTCGCCACCCCACGCGAGGGACGCCGGGCGCTGCTGGTGGGCGGGGGGGTCGGAATCGCGCCGCTGGCGATCTGGCAGGACCAGCTGGGGCTGACGACCACGGTGCTGCTGGGCTTTCGCGACGCGCTGCACGCGCACGCGGCGACGTTGCTCAACGGTGCCCGGGTAGCGACCGACGACGGCGCCGTCGGCCACCACGGGCTCGTGACCGAGCTGCTCGAGGCCGAGCTTCGCCGCGACCCGGCCGCGGAGGTCTACGCGTGCGGGCCACCCGCGATGCTCGAAGCGGTGCGGCTGCTGTGCTCGGAGAGCGAAGTCCCGGCGCAGCTGGCGCTCGAGGCGGGCATGGCGTGCGGATTCGGGGCGTGCTTCGGCTGCGTGGTCGCCACCGTGCGTGGGTACGTGCGACTGTGCGTCGACGGGCCGGTGCTCGAGGCGTCTGAGCTGCGCAGCGTGACCGAGGAGCAAAGCCGCGTCGGTGGAGCGGGGCGTTGAGCGTCGATTTCTGTGGCCTCGAGCTCGGGCATCCGATCATCAACGCGTCGGGTACGTTCGACGCGATCGCGGCCCGGCGGGCGTTCGGCGAACGGCTGCTCGAGCGCTTCCCGTTTGCTGCCTTCGTCTCCAAGACCGTCACGCTCGAGCCCCGTGAGGGCAACCCGCCGCCGCGCCTGTGGGAGCTACCGGCCGGGCTGATCAACTCGATCGGCCTGCCCAACAAGGGCCTGCGCGGCTGCCTGGAGGAGGACCTGCCCGAGCTCGCGTGGTTGCCGGTGCCGCTGATCGTCAACGTGATGGGCTTCAGCCGCGACGAGGTCATCGAGCTGGTGCGCGCATTCGCGCAGCGCGAGGAGGTCGCGGCGCTGGAGCTCAACGTGTCGTGTCCGAACGTCGAGACCGGCCTGGAGATCGGGACCGATCCCCGCGAGGTCGCGCTGCTGCTCGCCGCGGTCAGGCCGGTGACCGATAAGCCGCTGATCGTCAAGCTGACGCCGAACGCCAGCGACGTCGCCGGCGTGGCGCTCGCCGCGCAGGAGGCGGGTGCGAGCGCGATCTCGCTGATCAACACGATTCGAGGCATGGCGCTTCGCCCCGGCACGGCCGAGCCGTGGCTGGGGGGAATCACGGGCGGCGTCTCAGGGCCGACGGTCCGGGCGATCGCCCTGGCCCAGGTGAGCGCCGTCAGCGCGGCGGTCCAGATCCCGATCGTCGGCATCGGCGGCGTGCAATCGGGCCGCGACGCCCTCGACCTGCTGCGGGCCGGAGCGACGCTCGTCGCGGTCGGCACCGAGACGTTCCGGGACCCCGCGGCAGGCGCTCGGGTAGCTTCCGAGCTCGACCAACTGCGGCTCGACGCGGCGGCCGCGCGGTCCGATCGAGGCGCCGCCGGCGTCTGATTGAGGCGTCGCCGACGTCTGATTGAGGCGCCGCCGGCGCGACTCCGGGGACCACGCGACAAAAGCTGCCAAGACTCCACAAAAGCCCCTGCAAAAACAGCCTATTCCCGAAACCAGGCTCGACAATGCTGAAGCTCAGGTTGAGGTCGAGCCAAATTTGGGTGGGTTGGCCTTGATCGCCAGGCCCCACGATGTATAGTCGCCGCCCATGCCGCCGGTCAGTGAATCGTTCTCGAAGTCGCTTGCCGCGCCCGAGCGATCGCTCGTGCAACGAATGGAGGCGCTGCAGCGCGCCAACGACATCCGCAGCCGCCGCGCGCAGCTCAAGCGTGACCTGAAGGCCGGTCGCCAGCCGATCGGAGAGCTACTGCTCGAGCCGCCGGACTACCTGCTCACGGCGAAGGTTTTCGACCTCCTGCTCGCGGTGCCCAAGTACGGCCGCGTCAAGGCAGGCAAGATCCTGTCTCAGTGCCGCATTTCCCCCAGCAAGACGCTGGGCGGGCTCTCAGAGCGCCAGCGGGGCGAGCTGGTGACGCTGATGCGCCGCCGCTGAGCGCACTTCGCGCCTGGTGGCCAGAGTCTTCGTGATCACCGGGCCCTCGGGGGTCGGCAAGGGGACGCTGATCAGGGGACTGCTTGAGCGGGTGCCCGAGCTCGAGCTGTCGGTTTCAGCCACCACACGGGCGCCTCGTCCCGGCGAGCGCAGCGGCCACGAGTATCACTTCATGGACCCCGAGGAGTTCGCTGCGCACGCGCGCGAAGGGGATTTCGTCGAGCACGCGGTGTACTCCGGCAGCCGCTACGGGACTCTGCGCTCCGAGCTCGAGCGCCGGCTGCGCGGCGGAGTCCCGGTCGTGCTCGAGATCGAGGTCCAGGGAGCGCGCCAGGTGCGCCAGGCGATGCCCGAGGCGCTGGCGGTGTTCATCGCGCCACCCTCGCGCGACGCGCTCCGCGCGCGGCTGGTGGGCCGAGGAACTGACCCCGATGAGCAGATAGCGCAGCGGATGATCACCGCCGAGCGCGAGCTCGAGGCCCAACCGGAGTTCGCCCACGTGATCGTCAACGACCGCCTCGAGCAGGCCACCGACGAGCTCGAGCGGATCGTGCGGGGAGCGCTCGAGCAGACGCCGACGCGGCGGCCCTGATCGCCGGTAGGCAGAGACCCGCCCGGCGACGGCGGCGTGACCGCTAACCTTGGTCAGACCCCGAAAGCAAGGACTCACCTTGATCTCACCCCGCATCGACAAGCTGCTCGACCACGTCGACTCTGACTACGCGAGCGTCGTCGTGGCCGCCAAGCGCGCGCGCCAGATCAACTCCTATTACCACAACCTGGGCGAGGGGACGTTTGACGAGTTCCCGCCGCCGATGGTCGACACGCGCTCCAAGAACTACCTGACGATCGCGCTCGAAGAGGTCGCTCAGGGCAAGCTCAAGTATCACTACCGGTAGTCCCGGATCGTGATCGGGACCACCGGCTTGAAGACGAGCAGACTGTAGGGGCCCGATGGCCCGGTTGCTCCTCGGCGTGAGCGGCGGGATCGCGGCCTACAAGGCGCTCGAAACCGTGCGCCTGGCGGTCAAGGCGGGTCACGCCGTTCGCGTCGTACAGACCGAGGCGAGCACGCGGTTCGTCGGGGCCGCCTCGTTTGCCGGGCTGACCGGCGCCCCCGTCCTGAGCGATGCGTTCGAACCCGACCCGATGCGGGGCGCGTATCCGGGTGAGCCCTCGCCGCCGCGCAGCCCGATCTCGCATCTGGCGCTGGTGCAGCGGGCCGACGTCTACCTGATCGCCCCCGCGAGCGCCAACACAATCGCCAAGCTCGCCCACGGCCACGCCGATGACCTGCTGACGACGGCGGCGCTCGCGGCGCCGTGCCCGGTGGTGCTGGCGCCGGCGATGAACAACCGCATGTACCGCCATCCGGCGACCCAGGCGAACCTCGAGCTGCTGACCTCCCGCGGGGTCACGGTGATCGCTCCGGGCGAGGGCGAGCTCGCCTCGCACGGCGAGCACGGGATCGGCCGGCTGGCCGAGCCGGCCGAGCTGCTGGCGGCCTGCGAGTCGCTGCTGGGGTGCGCAGCGCCGGATGGCGCCCGGGGTCGGTGGCTCGGGCGCCGCGTGCTCGTCACCGCCGGCGGCACACGCGAGCCGATCGACAGCGTTCGCTTCATCGGCAATCGCTCTTCGGGACGAATGGGTTTCGCGCTCGCCGCGCAGGCGGCGCGTCGCGGGGCCGAGGTGACTCTGGTCGCCGCCAATGTCGCACTCGAGCCGCCGCCGGCGGTCAGCGTGGTCGAGGTCCAGACCGCCGCCGAGCTCGGCCGAGCCTGTGAGCGGGAGTTCGCTGCCTGCGACGTGTTGCTGATGACCGCCGCGGTGTCCGATTTCAGGCCCAGCCAGCCCGCCGCGAGCAAGCTCAAGAAGGACCGCGGCGTGCCGCGGATCGAGCTCGAGCCGACCGAGGACGTGCTGAGCGCGCTCGCGGCGCGGCGCCGTCGCGGGCAGGTGCTGGTCGGCTTCGCCGCCGAGCACGGCGAAGGGGCCATCGGCTACGGGCGGGCCAAGCTCGAGCGCAAGCGCCTCGACGCCGTCGTGGTCAACGACGTCGGGCAGCCCGGGATTGGCTTTGACGCGCACGAGAACGAGGTCACGATCCTGCTCGCCGGGGGCCACGAGCGTCGCGTTGCGAGAACGAGCAAGGAGCGCGTCGCCGCCGCGGTGCTCGACGAGGTCGAGCTGCTGCTGGACGTCGAGGGCGTCAGGGCCGTCGAGGACGAAAAGGAGAGCGACGATCGAAATCGCCCCGCAAGAGTTTGAGGCGTTCGCCGCCGTCGGCCGGGCGCTGGCGGCAAACGTGTCCCGGGCCGTCGAGGTCAGGCGCGAGACGCTCCAGCACCTGATCGTCGCGCTGCTGGCCGAAGGCCACGTGCTGGTCGAGGATTACCCGGGCGTCGGCAAGACTGCGCTCGCGCGAGCCCTGGCGCGCTCGATCGACTGTCAGTTCGCCCGCGTGCAGTGCACGTCTGACCTGCTGCCCGCCGACGTCGTGGGAACCAACGTGTATGACCAGCGCGAGCAGCGCTTCGAGTTCCGCCCCGGGCCCGTGTTCGCCAACATCGTGCTCGTCGACGAGATCAACCGCGCGTCACCCAAGACCCAGTCGGGCCTGCTCGAGTGCATGCAGGAGCGGCGCGTGACCGTCGATGTGCACACGCACGAGCTGGCCCGCCCGTTCCTCGTCCTGGCGACGCAGAACCCGATCGAGTACGAGGGCACCTACCCCCTCCCGGAGGCCCAGGTCGACCGCTTCATGATCCGGATCTCGCTCGGCTATCCCGACCGCTCGGCCGAGGCGGGGATGCTCGCCGCCCACGAGACCGGCGATCGGGTGCTGACGCTGCGGCCCGTCGCCACCGCGGCCGAGGTGCTGGCCGCCCAGGACGCGGCGGCCCGCGTCCGCGCCGCCGAGCCGCTGCGCGACTACGTGGTGCGACTGTTGTGGCGGACCCGCGAGGATCCGCGCGTCGACCTCGGCGCCAGCCCGCGTGCGGGCCTGATGCTGCTCCGCGCCGCCAAGGCGCACGCGATGATGGCCGGGCGCGACCACGCGCTCCCCGATGACGTGCAGGCGCTCGCCGAATCGGTGCTCGCCCACCGGCTCGTGCTCGCGCCCGAGACCCCGCGCGGCGGGGCACGAGATGTGATCGCCGACGCGCTCTCGACGACGCGAGCGCTGTGATGAAGCCGCCGCGCCTGTTCGCAAAGCGGGCGGGAGCGGTGGCGGGCGCCGGGGTGGCGCTGACCCTGATCTCGCTCCTGTTCGACGCCGCGCCGCTGTTCGTCCCGGCGATCGCGCTGGTGCTGATCGGGGCGGCGGCTCCGGCCTGGGTGTGGATCAGCGCCCGCGGCGCGCACGCGCAGCGCAACCTGCAGGCGGAGCGGGTCGTCGAGGAGCAGCCGCTGGCGGCGACGATCGAGGTTCGCCGCGGCCGGCTCGGCCTGCCGGGAGTCGAGGTGGTCGACCCGTTCACCGGCTCGCGGTTAGAGCTCGGCGGCCCGCTGTCCGCGCTGAGCGGTGGCCGGGTGGCCGAGGTTCGGGTCGTGACGCGCTTCCCGAGGCGCGGGCTGCAGACGCTCGCGCCGCCTTCGCTGCTGGTGCGCGACCCGCTCGAGCTCGCGCACGTGGAGAGTGTCAGCGCCGCCCCGCCCCAGAAGCTGTTGGTGCTACCCCGTACCGAGCCGATCCGCTGGCTGACCACGAGCCGCGGCCGACGCTTGCAGATCCCCGAGGGCCTGTCCCCGGCGGAGGCGTTCGCCGCCGTCGACGTCGACGGCCTGCGGCCCTACCGGCCGGGTACGCCGGCGAGCCGGATCCACTGGCCGGCCGTGGCCCGCGGGGCGGGGCTGATCGAGCGCCGTCTGCAGGCTGACGGCGACACCCGGCCCCTGGTCGTGCTCGACGCTCGCGGGGCCGGGGGCCCCGAGCTCGACGCGGCCGTCCGCGCGGCGGCATCGTTGACGCTCGAGCTCGCGCGCTCGGGCGGCTGCGGCCTACTGCTCCCCGGCGAGCAGCGTGCCACCGGCGTCGATCGCGAGCTGGCCACCTGGCCCGCGGCCTACGCGCGCCTGGCGCTCGTCGAGGGCGGGGCGGAGGGGCCGGGCTCCCGTGCGCCGGCGCTGGGTTCCGGCGGCGGGCGGCTCGGGCCGATGATCTACGTGGCCGCCGGCGCGCCCGAGCGTCTGGCCGCGCTCACCTCGGCCGCCGGACAGGGGCTGATCGTGCTGGTCGTGCCCACCCGGACGCTCGTCCACGGGCGCCCGTCGGGCGTGCGTGGACCGATGCTCGCGACGCTCGAGGTCTGCGGTTGCCGGGGCTTTCAGGTCGGAGGCCGCCGTGAGCCGGATCGGGTCAGGGCGAAGGAGCCGAGCGCCGCGTGAGCGCCGGGGCGCACACGGTCACGGTGCCGCCACGCTTCCAGCGCGCGTCGGTCGGCTCGGGCGAGCTGTCGGAGACCGCGCGCCGCCTGATCAGCCTGGCGACGTTCGCCGCGCTTGCCCTCTACGGCGTGGCGCGCTGGGCGACGCTGATGACCCCCGCGCCGACGTGGCGGCTGCTGGGCCTGGCAGTGCTCGCGGTGGCGCTCGCAGTCGGCGCTGCAGCCCTGCGGCGCGCGGGCAAGCTGCCGATCGTCGTGGTGGCGGCCGCGCTGTGCCTGCTGGCCCTGCCGGTCGCCGGGCTGCCCTGGCACTCGTTCATCCACCTCCGGATCGCCGTCAGCGTGCGTTACATAGCCGACGGGCTCACCAAGCTGCCAGATGCGCTCGTTCCCTACTCAGGCCCGAGCCACGTCGTGCGCCTGGTGATCGCGCTCGGCGCCGCCGTGCTGCTGCTCGACGCCGCAATCGTGATCGCGTTCGCCCCGCCGGGCTTCGGCGACGCGCGCCGGGCGGGCGCGGCGCTGCCGCTGATCGCGCTCGCGGTCGTCCCCTCGACGCTGGTGCGTCCCCAGCTGCCCTACCTGCAGGGTCTGGTCCTGTTCGCGCTGCTGGCGGCGTTCATGTGGGGCGAGCGGCTACGGCGTGATGCCGTCAGGGCGGCGCTGGTGCTCGCGACGCTGGCCGGAGTGGCCGCGGCGATCGCCGCCGCGCGCCTTGACCCGCACAAGCCATGGGTCGACTACCGGGCCTGGGCGGGGACGCTCGCCCCCCGGCACGTCGATTCGTTTGACTGGAGCCAGGGCTACGGACCGCTGCACTGGCCGCGCTCGGGCCACGTGGTCATGACCGTGGCCGCCGCGCGGGGCGACTACTGGAAGGCTCAGGATCTGGACGTGTTCAACGGCTACGGATGGGCGCCGGGCACCGTCGGCGGCCCGTCACTACCGCCCCCGGACCCGTCCTCCCTGACGCGCTGGACGCAGACGCTCAAGGTCCGGATCCAGGGGATGCGCAGCAGTGACGTGATCGCATCCGGCTCGGCGTATGAACCGGCGTCGGTGTCCGGGGGCGTCGCCCCGGGTCTCACCGACGGCACCTGGGTCGCCGCCGAGCGCCCCCTCGGCCCGGGCGCGTCCTACCAGGTCAGGACCTACTCGCCGCATCCGAGCGCCGCGCACCTCTCCCACGCCGGTGACGCCTACCCGAGGTACGTGCTGGACGACTACCGCTCGATCAGACTGCCACAGGCGGACGAGCCCCCGACCGTATTTCCGCAGATCGTGTTCCCGCGGTTTCACTCGTCAGCGCCGGTGCAGGCGGTGACCGGAGGCGTCGAGACGAGCGACCCGGTGCAGCGCTCTCCCTACGGGCCCGTGTACGCGCTCGCCCGCCAACTGGCGGCCCGCGCGCCGACTCCATACGCGTTCGTGACCAGCATTGAGCGCTACCTGGCTCACGGATACACCTACAACGAGAAACCGCCCGTTCGCACCTATCCGTTGGTCAGCTTCCTGGAGCAAGCAAAGATCGGCTACTGCCAGCAGTTCGCCGGGGCGATGGCGCTGCTGCTGAGGATGGGAGGCGTTCCGGCACGGGTAGCGGACGGCTTCACGGCCGGCACCCACGACAGCGCGACCAACCAGTGGGTCGTGACCGACACCGACGCCCATGCCTGGGTCGAGGCGTGGTTCCCGCACTACGGCTGGGTCCGCTTCGACCCGACTCCATCGGTCGCGCCCGCGCGCAGCGGGCAGCCGGCCCTGCCCGCGTTCGACAAGCGGCTCCCGGGCACGGGCGCGGCGGGGGCGAGCGCGCCGAGCCGTCAGGCCCAGTCGACTACGGGGCGCGCCGGCCGCGGCCCGCGCGCATCGGGTGGGAGCGCAAGCCCGCTGCTGATCGTCCCGGCGCTGGCGGTCCTGGCGCTGCTGGCCTGGCTGCTGCGCAGCCTGCGGCGCTCCGCCCCGGGCGCCGACGACCTGCTCGACGAGCTCGAGCGCGCGCTGGCGCGCACCGGACGTCCGCTTGACGCCGGCGTCACTCTGGCCGCGCTCGAGCGCCGATTCCACGACTCGCCGCCCGCCGCCGCCTATGTCCGTTCGCTGCGCTTGGCGCGCTACGGCGGCGCGACCGCGCGTCCCAGCGTCCCTGAGCGCCGTGCGCTGCGCGAGCAGCTCGGCGAGGGCCTCGGGCTGACGGGACGGTTGCGCGCACTGTGGGCCCTGCCGCCGCGCCCGGCCGCTTCGCGACCGAGGCGGAGCCTCCGGCGGGTGCGCAGGGCCTTAAAATCCTGACCATGGACGACGTCTATGACCTGTTTCGCCGCGGTACCGAGCTGCTCGAAGCCGGGCACCACCATCAGGCGGCGATACCGCTCGCGCGGGCCCGTGATCTCGCCCCCGAGCAGACCTCGATCCGCGAGGCGCTCGGCCGCGCGCTGTTTCACATCCAGGAGTACGCCCAGGCCGCGCAGGAGTTCCAGGCGGTGATCGACCGCGCGCCCACCAACGACTTCGCGCTCTTCTGCCTCGGCCGCTCGCTGCAGCTGCTCGGCCGTCACGCCGAGGCCCGCAAGCCGCTCGCGCTGGCCGCTTGCCTGCAACCTGGACGCCGCGACTACCGCGTCTACCGCGACCGTGCCAGGGCGCGCGCGGCTGACTAGCGGTGCTACGCTGAACCTACAGCTTTCGTGCCGGGCGCTTCCCGGAGGCAGTTTTTTGAAAGTGGGCGCTCGCCCGCTTTTTTTATGAGATTTGTGACGGAGGAGAACGTGAGTGCACTACAGACCGAGATCGAAGCCAGACTCGCCGGCGTCGAGCCAGAGGTCGAGGTGCTGCTGGCGGAAGTC
>JBPCQU010000222.1:0-5985 GCA_050997795.1 Solirubrobacteraceae bacterium
TCGACGCCGAGATCTTCAACATGGAGGAGTTCGAGGGCGCCGATTGGGTGCTGATCTCCGACGAGACGCCGATCGAGGAGCACCAGCGCGACGAGCTGCTGGAGCGCTTCCAGATCCACTACCACGCGGGGGCCGCCTCCGAAGAGGACGACGACGACTTGGCCGACGACGAGCTCGAGGCCGACGAGCAGGAGCCGGGCCGGGAGGACTAGCGCCCGCCGCCGCGACCGGCCGCGTTGCTTGGCGGACCGGGGCTAGCCGCCGCTGCCGTTGAGCAGCGAGGCGCATCTCTGCATCTTGGTCACGTCGCCTGCGGCCTGCTGGATGCACTTGGTGTACTTCTGGAGCCCCGCCGGAGTGGCGGCGCCCGAGCCTGCGGAGCCGGAGCCACCCGAGCCCGTGGAGCCGGTCGACCCGAGCCCGGTGCCGCCCAAGGTGCCCTGGACGTTCTGCAGTATGCCCCGCAGCTTGGCCGCGAACCCGGAGAACGGCTGGACGTTGGCCGGCGCGGCGATCGTCTGGGGCTGGTTGAGGTTGGCGTACTGGAGCGTGAGCCCGATCCCAGCCGAGCTGAGGCCGCCGAGTAGGGTCGAGATCTGGCCGCTGACCGGGACGCGGAGGTTGACCTGGAGCTTGCGCAGGGTCTTGTCGCTGGCGCCGGTCCAGACGTCGAGAGTCGGGTTCTTGACCGCGCCCGCGATCTTCTGCCGGGTGGCCGCCGACAGGCCCGACGGGATCCCGGCGGTCCCGGTGGCGCCGCTCGAGGAGGCCTTGCCCAGGAAGGTGTTCAGATCGCCCAGCAGCGCGTCGACGTTGACGTTCGCGCGGATGTGCGTCGTCGAGGCCCCGGCGACCGTGTCGTTGCCGACGATCGACGGAGAGCTCAGCCAGTGCAGCGGGTCGATCCCCAGCTTCGAGAGGCCGCCGGTGCCCGCGCCGCCGGCGCCCGAGAAGCTCGACGCGAGCCGCTGGAAGTCGGCCGCCGGGAGCTGGTAAGCCGCGCCGTCGAGGGTGATGTAGCCGTTTGCGCCGGTGGAGACGACTCCGAGCTGACCGTGGTGGCCGAGGGCATCGATCGAGACGTTGAAGTCCGATTCGGGCAGCTGGCCGGAGCCGCGGCTCTGGAAGGGACCGCTGAGGCTGAGCGAGATCGGCTGCTTGATCGTGCTCGAGCCGGTCGGCGTCAGCGTCAGGCCAAAGCTGAGGAGCCCGCTCTTGACCTTGTGCGAGCCGCTGAAGGTCTGCTGGAGGAGGGTCTGGGCGCCGCTCGAGCCGCTGCTGGAGCCACACGCGGCCAGGAGGGCGGCGCTCAGCAGCGCGAGCAAAATCGCCGCTGCCGGTCGGCGGGCGCCGGGCTTGCTAAGCATGCAGCTCCCTCCTCGGCGGCGACACCAGCATGGGCGCGAATGTAGCATCGCCGCGGTGCGCGGGAAGCCGGTACTAGCCCTGCTCGTCCTGCTCGTCCTGGGCGCAGTCCCGAGCGGCGCGGCCGCGGCGCCGGTGCTGGTGCTCGGCCGCGACGGTCACGCGAGCGTCCGCAATGACCCGTTCGTGAGCGGACCGGCGCGCACCCCCGCCCCGGTCGCGGGGGCGGCCAGTCGTCCGGTCGCGGGGGCGGCCAGCCGCGCACCCGCGACCATCACCAGCGAACTCGCGCGCCTGTACCGCCTCCACGCGATCACGCAAGCCGCCTACCGTCAGTACGGCGCCAGCTTCAAGCGCGCGCTCGCGACCGAGAAGCGCCTGAGGGGAACACGCCTGGGCGAGCTCGAGGCGGTCACCGAGACGCTGCATCAGATCGCGGCGGCCGGCTCGCTGACCCCGTCGCGCCTGCCGGCTCTGTTTTCGACGCTCGATCGCAACCGGGAATGGTGGAGCACCGGACCGCTGCCCAGCAGCGGCGAGCGGGTGGAGTTCGCCGGCTCCCAGCTCGTCTGGGAGTACTACCCCGGTCAAGGAATCCAGCTCCAAGTGCTGGGCAGCTTCGGCAAGGCGGACGGGCTCTACACCGCGGGGCGGGCCGATTACCCCGCGATGGAGCAGCTGCTCTCCGAGCTGATCCCGCTCGCGGCCCAGCGCGGCGGCGGCCTGGCCTGGGAGTACTACTTCCACTTCGACGGCGGCGCCCCGCCGTGGACGAGCGCGATGTCGCAGGCGACCGGGCTGGAGGCGCTCACGCGCGCGTATCAGGCGACCGGCAACCGGTACTACCTCGGGGTCGCCAACCAGGCGCTGCCGCTGTTCAGCGTCGGGCCGCCGATCGGGGTCGAGCTCCAGACGCCCCTCGGTCGGCGCTACCTGCAGTACACGTTCGCCCCCGGCGCGTCGATCATCAACGCCTTCTTGCAGACGCTGATCGGCCTCGACGACTATGCCCACGTCAGCGGCGATCCGCAGGCCGCGCAGCTGTTTGCGGCCGGTGACGCAGAGGCGATGGCGGAGGTGCCGCAGTTCGACACCGGCGCCTGGTCGCTGTACCAGCCCGGCGTCGAGGACAGCCTGGATTACCACGAGCTCGTGACCGGGTTCTTGCGGCGGCTGTGCGCGCTGACCGCGGCGACCGTCTACTGCGCTACCGCCCAGCGCTTCCGCTCGTATCTGACCACGCCGCCGGCGCTCCAGCAGCTCACGTTGCGCGGGCGGGCGCGAAAGGCGATCGTGCTGCGCTTCCGGCTCTCGAAGGTCTCCCGCGTCGGCGTCGTGGTCACGCAGGGCAGAACGACTATCTTCCAGACCAGTGCCAACTTTCCCTACGGCGTCGATCGGGTCACGATCCCGGCGCTGAGGCGCCCCGGCGCTTATGGCATCCGCCTGGCCGCCACCGACCTGGCCGGCAACTTCGCGCGGAGCACCGGGACGCTCCAGGTCTCGCCATGAGGCCCCGCACGATCCTCTACACGGGAAAGGGGGGCGTCGGCAAGACGTCGGTCGCCGCCTGCACGGCGCGACGCTGCGCCGCGGCGGGCATGCGGACGCTGATCATCTCGACTGACCCGGCCCACAGCCTGTCGGAATCCTTGTCGGCGGAGCTCGGCGGCGAGCCGGTCCAGGTAGCCGACCGGCTCTGGGGGCAGGAGATCAAGGCCCAGGAGGAGATGGAGCGCCACTGGTCCGGAGTGCAGGAGTGGCTAGGCGAGCTGCTCCAGGAGCGCGGCGTCGATCGGATCTCGGCCGAGGAGCTGACGGTCCCGCCGGGGATGGACGAGCTGTTCTCGCTGTTGCGCCTGCAGGCCCACAACGAGTCCGGGCGCTGGGAGGCGATCGTCGTCGACTGCGCGCCGACCGGAGAGACGCTGCGGCTGCTGTCGTTTCCCGACGTGGCGCGATGGTGGATCGACAAGGTGTTCCCGTTCGAGAAGCAGATCCTCGCCGCGGCCAGGCCGATTGCCCGGTCGCTGTTGGACATCTCGCTGCCCAGCCAAGCGGTGTTCGGCGACATCGAGCGCCTCTCGCAGAACCTGATCGCGATGAACGAGATCCTGCGCGACCGCGAGCGCTGCACGATCCGGCTCGTGATGAACCCCGACCGGATGGTGATCGGGGAGGCGATGCGGACCTTCACCTATCTCAACCTGTACGGCTACCTGACCGACGCGGTGATCGTCAACCGACTGTTCCCGGCCGAGGTGGGTGACTACTTCGCGGCCTGGCGCCGCGTCCAGGAGGAGCACCTCGAGCTGGTGCACTCGGCGTTCGCGCCGGTGCCGGTCCTGTGTGCGCCGTACTTCGAGCAGGAGGTGGTCGGCGCCGGGATGCTCGAGCGCCTCGCCGACGCGCTGTTTGACGGCCTCGACCCGGCCGCGGTGCTCCACGAGGCGATCACCCAGGAGCTCGAGGTCAGAGAGTCGGGGGCGCGGCTGAGGCTCGCGCTGCCGTTCGCGAGCAAGGGCGACATCTCGCTGAAGAAGATCGGGCTCGAGCTGATCGTGGGCGTCGACGGGCAGAAGCGCACGGTTATCCTCCCCCCTGCGCTGGCCGCGCTTCGCGCGACCGAGGCGACATTCGAGGAGGGCGCGCTCGAGGTGCGATTCGATTGAGCAACGATGACCCCCAAGGTCCGCAAGGCAGGGCCGCCGGCGCCGACGAGCTCAGCGATGACGCGCTCGGCCGCCTCGAGCAGCGGCTCGACCGCGCCTCGCAAGCCGCCGAGCGCCTGATCGCCGAGGCGGCGGCGGCCGCCGAGGCCGGCACGCGCAGGCCGCCGCCAGCGGGCTGGCAGCAAGCTGACAACGAGCCGGGTGACGACGCGGGCACGCGGGGACGGGCGGGCGCGGCCGGGGAGATCGAAATCCTGCTGGAGGCGATCCACGCGCTGCGCGAGCGGATTCCGCCCGAGCTCCAGCGCCGCCTCGGCGAAGCGCTGCGGGAGGTCCTGCTCGCGCTCAGGGCGCTGATCGACTGGTACCTGGAGCGGACCGAGCGGCGTCGCCGCGAGCCCGCCGAGGTGCAGGACATCCCGATCGCCTGAGCGGGCCGCCCACGCGCCACGGCCCCGGTACCGCTCGGCTCTCCCGGACCGACGCCTACAATCGAGCCGTGGCCATGTACGGGCGGGAATGAGAGCATGAGCGAGCCTGGCCCCCGGGATGGCGGCGCGCAAGGCGCCTCGTCGCCAAGCGCGCAACGCGCCTCGTCGGGCGCCGGGCAGCGCGCCTCGTCGGCGACCGGTCGAGTCACGCGGGCCTGGCGCGTGCTCCCGCCCGAGCGGCGGCTCGCCGCCGGGGCCGCGGTGGGCCTGTTCGTGACCCTGTTCTTGCCCTGGTATCAGGAGACCGTGATCGTGAGCGGGAGGGCGACCAACCTCCGCTCGGTCAGCGCCTCGCTGACCGGTTGGGGCGCGTTCTCTTTCGTCGAGGCGGCGGTGCTGCTCGTCGCCGCCGCCGTGCTGTTGCTGTTGTTCGTCCGCGCCGAGGGGCGAGCGTTTCACGTTCCCGGCGGCGACGGGGGCGTGATCACCGCCGCGGGCTTCTGGACCTGCGTGCTGATCGTGTGGCGGATGTTCGACAAGGAGGGCACGGCCGGGCACGGCCTGTACGAGAGCGCGTCCGGCATCGAGTGGGGGATCTTCATCGCGCTCGCGGTCGCGGCGCTGCTCGCGTACGCGGGCTCCCGGATCAAGCTCGCCCACGAGCCCGAGCCGCCGCTGCCCGGAGAGCGATCACCACGGCGCCGAAGCGCGATGCGAGCCGCAGGGGCGGCCGCGGGCGCCGCCGCGGCAGGGGTCGCGTCGAGGCGGCGGGGGCGGACCTCGCCCGAGGAGCGCACACGGCCACTGCCCGAGGAGCGCACGCGGCCACTGCCCGACGACCGCACACGGCCACTGCCCGAGGAGCGCACACGGCCACTGCCCGACGATCGCACGCGGCCCCGACCGCATCGCGCAACCGGGGGGCTCAATCTCCCCGAGCTCGACGAGATCGAGTTCGATGACCCGCCCGAGGCGCCGACGGTCAGGCGCCTCCCCGACGCCGACGATCAGGTCACCACCAGGCTCGACCGGCCCGACTGAACTCGACCTTCGTCGGGACGCTCAGCGACCCCGAGCGGCGACGGATCAACCGGAGAGCCGCTGAGCGGTGCGCGGACCGCATAGCCGGGGGTTGCGGGGATCGCGGTAGCCGGGATCGTCCGACCCATGAATCCGAGGGCCGCTATGCGCTCGCGCCGCGTGCGTGCACAACGCGCCAAGCCTGCAGCCAGAAATGACGTTGGGCCGGATAAGCACGCCCCGCATCCATACGAGGCCAAGCTCATCCCAGACGGGCAACTTCGGCACGTTACGCATGGGTCCCGAGCTGACCTACCGGCAAGCCTCGGTCGAAACCCCTGCTGGAGTGGTACGCGGCCGCTTCCTCGCCCACGAAACCAGCGCCGGCGCGACCAGGCTCCGCGCGTCAGCCCCCGCCGGGCTGGAGTACGAACGAGAAGTAGGCGCTGACCAGCCCGATCAGCAGGATCCCGGTCAGGATCAGGGCCCGCGAGCTG
>JBPCQU010000235.1:0-5969 GCA_050997795.1 Solirubrobacteraceae bacterium
TCGTCGAGGATCAGCAGGCGCGGCTCGTGCATCATCGCCCGGGCGAGCATCAGGCGCTGCGCCATGCCGCCCGAGTAGGTGTTGACCTTCTCGTCCTCGCGGCCTTCCAAGCCGAAGCGGGCGAGCACCTCACGGGCGCGGCGGCGCCGCTCGCGCCGGCCGGCGCCGAAGTACGCCGCGTGGAAGGTCAGGTTCTCGATCGCGGTCAGGGTGCGATCGAGGTTTGAGAGCTGGGGGACGACGGCGATCCGGCGCTTGACCGCGACCGGGTTGTGCGTGACGTCGATCGAGTCGACGGTCACCCGGCCGGCGTTGGGGCGCACCCGGGTGGTGATCACGCCGATCGTCGTCGTCTTGCCGGCGCCGTTTGGCCCGAGCAGGACAAACAGCTCGCCTTCGCGTACGACGAAGTCGATCCCCGCCACCGCCTCGGGGGCGTCGGGGCGATAGCGCTTGTGAAGTCCCTCCACCCGCACCATCTCCGTCTGCGAGGCCGGAGCCGGCGGCGCCGGGAGGCCCAGCTGTGCGGTCTCGAAGGCCATCGCCCCGATTATGCACAGAGCGCCACTGGACCCCGGGTCGGGACGCGCCTACTCGTAGGAGAGCGCCTCCAGGGGCGCCAGCCGGGACGCGCGGCGGGCGGGGAAGATCGCCGCTAGCAGCCCGACGATCCACGCCGCGACCAGGAACGCGATCAGCGAACCGACCGGGATCGTGAACGCGATGAAGCTCACACGAGCGGCCAGCAGCGCCCCGAATGCGATCCCCAGCGCGATCCCGATCACCGAGCCGATCAGCGCCGTGATCACGCTCTCGTGGCGGACCATGCGTCGGATCTGGCGCCGGCTGGTCCCCACCGCCCGCAACATTCCGATCTCCCGTGTCCGCTCGAACACCGACAGCACGAGCGTGTTGACGATCCCAAACAGGCTGACGACGATCGACAGCGCGAGCAGCACGTAGAGGATGTTGAGCACCTGCGAGAGGCCGGAGATCTGGTTGGCGATGAACTTCTGGCGCGTCTGCACCTTGGCGTCGGGGAACTGAGCCAGCGTCCGCTTCAACGCCGCCCGGTTGGCGGCGGTCTCGCCGCCGCTCGTCTTCACGAACGTGTACAGGTTCTGCGCCGGCTGATAGAGCCTGTCCCAGGTTGTCGCCGATATCGTGACCACGCCGAACGGCGAGCCTCCGTCGGGGGGCTTGAAGATGCCCTTGACCACGAGCCGCACGCGTGTCCCGGTCGGCGTCGTGACGACCACGGGCGAGCCGACCCCGAGGTGGTGCTTGCTCGCGTAGGAGTCAGTGGTGAACGCGCCGTCGGCGCCGAGCGACGCGAACACCGCCTGGGAGCCGTGGGTCCAGTTCACCCGCACCACCTGTCCCACGCCTGGGTCGACCGCGGTCAGCTGCTCGTTGTGCCCGAACGCCCGGCCTTGACCAGCGCGCACGTTGCCGACCGCGATCACGCCGGTCGCGTGCGCGGCCGCCTTTCCGGCGGAGATCGGGACCGGCGAGAAGTTGTTCTGCGCCGTGATCGCGTAGTCGCCGGTGAACAGGTCGTTGACCGCGCCCTTGAAGTTGCTGATGATCCCGGCCGACAGGATCGCCACGAGCGTCACCAGCGCGAGGCCGATCATCAACGCCGACGCGGTCGAAGCCGTGCGCTGAGGGTTGCGGCGCGCGTTGTCGCGCGCCAGGCTTCCCATGGCGCCGGCGAGCTTGGTCGCCGGCCATCCGATCCAGGTGGCCAGGGTCGGCACGACCCGCGCCGACAAAAGCGCCACGCCGACGAACACCAGCAGCGCCCCGGCTCCCATCAGCGCGAGCACCGGCCCGGTGCCGCTGGCGACGAACAGCCCGAGCACCAGCGCCGCGAACCCGAGCGCGACGGCGGACGCGGCCCCGGTGCTGCGATATCGCGCCAATCTCCCTTCGGGGACCGTCGCGCCCTCGCGCACGGCGGCGATCGGCTCGACGCGAGTCGCGCGCAGCGCCGGGCGCAGGCTGGCGAGCACCGTCACGGCCACGCCGACAAGGATCGCCACGACGATCGTCCTGGGCTTGACGACCGTGCCGCTGTTGGGGAGCGTCAGCCCGACCGCGTTGAACAGCGCGAACAGGCCCTGGGCGAGAGCGAGTCCGGCCAGCAGCCCGATCGCCGAGGCGAGGATCCCGACCGCGAGCGATTCGGCGAGGATCGCGCGGAGCACCTGCCGACGCGAAGCGCCGAGGGTCCGTAGGGTGGCGAACTCCCGCGTCCGCTGGGCGATCGTGATCGACAGCGAGTTGGCGATCACGAAGCTGCCCACGAACAGCGCCACCCCCGCGAACACGAGCAGGAACGTCTTCAAGAACGACAGGAAGCCGTTTGTCGTGGCGGCGTCCTGGCTCGCCTCCTCAGCGCCGGTTCGCACCTGTGTGCCGCGGGGCAGCACGGTGCGGATCTGCTGCACGAGCCGCTGTGGGCTGACCCCCGGCTTGGCGCTGACCCGGATGTCGTCGAGCTTTCCAACCTTGTCGAACAACCGCTGTGCCGTGGGCAGCTGAAAGCCGGCCAAGGTCGCGCCACCGAGGGTGCTCGAGGTGCCGAACTTCACCAGGCCCGAGATCCGCATCCGCTGCTCGGGTCCGCTCGCCTGGACGCCGATCAGATCCCCCGCTCTGAGGTTCTTCCTGGTCGCCGTGTTGGAGTCGATCACGACCTCCGCCGGGCCCGGCCAGCTGCCGCTGACCAGCTTCAGCGAGTTGAACTGCGGTTTGGATGGATCGACGCTGAAGCCGAGGTTGGGCGCGCCCCCGAACGTGATCGCCTTGCCGTGCTTGACCAGCTGCGGGCTGCCGTTCACGCCACCGAGCGTGTCGCGCACGTCGGGCAGCCGCTGCACGCGGGCAAGGACCGAGGCGGGGAACGAGGGGGTCGAGGCCCCACCACCACCACCACCCCCGCCGATCGCGCTGGCGCCCGAGTCGATCGCGTTGCGCCCGGTGATCGTGGCGTCGGTGCCGCGATAGACGGTCTGGAAGATCGAGTTGAAAGCGCCGGTGATCGAGTCGGTCAGGACGTAGGTTCCCGCCATCAGCGCGACGCCGAGCACGATCGCCAGCGCCGTGAGCGCCGAGCGAAGCCGCCGCGTCGCCAGGCCCTTGAGCGCGACTCGCAGCACCGCTACCCGCCGAGGCCCTTCATCGCGTCGACGATCTGATCCTCGCTGGAGCGGCCCATGTCGTGGACGACGCGCCCGTCGGAGAGGAACAGGATCCGGTCGGCGATCGACGCGGCGCGCGGGTCATGGGTAACCATCACCACGGTCTGGCCGACCGAGTCGACCGAGCGCCTGAGCAGCTGCAGGATCTCATCGCTGGCGCGCGAGTCCAGGTTCCCGGTCGGCTCGTCGGCGAACAGCACCGTCGGCCTGGCCAGCATCGCGCGCGCGATCGCCACCCGCTGCTGCTGGCCGCCGGAGAGCTCGGACGGGCGGTGCGAGAGGCGGTCGCCCAGGCCGGTCTCGTCGATCACCGTCTCCAGCCACCGCGAGTCGGGCTCCCGGCCCGCGATCGCCAGCGGCAGCAGCATGTTCTCGCGCGCATCGAGCATCGGCAGCAGGTTGAAGAACTGGAACACGAAGCCGATGTGATCGCGCCTGAGCTGGGTGAGCTCGTCGTCGCCCAGCTCGGTGATCTCGATTCCCTGCACCACCACCGACCCCTGCGTGGGCTTGTCGAGGCCGGCGAGGATGTGCATCAGCGTCGATTTCCCGGACCCGGATGCGCCCATGACCGCGGTCAGCTTGCCGCGCTCGATCTCGACCGAGACCTCGCGCAGCGCGGTGACGGCGGTATCGCCCTCGCCGTAGGTTCTAGTGACCCCGGACGCGGTGACTACCGCGGCCGAGTCTCCGGTTGCCGCAGACGCCAGCTCCACGGCCCTGAACGTAACACGGGCGAGGCGATCAGGCCTGGCGCCGCCCGTAGACTGCGCCGGGTGCGACAGATAGTGCTGTTGCGCGGGATCAACCTCGGCTCTACCCGACGGGTGGCGATGCCGGCGCTGCGCGAGCTGCTGACCGGCGCCGGATACGAGGATGTGCGCACGTACGTTCAGAGCGGCAACGTGGTGCTGAGTAGTGATGCGCCGCCGCGCGAGCTCGAGCGCGACTGCGCGAAGCTGATCTCCGCGGGCTTCGGCTTCGAGGTCCCGGTCGCGGTGCGCACGCGCGACGAGCTCGCCGAGGTGGTCAAGCGAAACCCGCTGGCCAAGGTGGCGACCGAGCCCAAGCGCTACCAGGTGAGCTTTCTCTCCGAGGAGCTCGACGCCAAGACGGTGACCAAGCTCCAGGAGCTGGCGGCCGAACCCGAGCGGTTGGTGGTGATCGGCCGCGAGGCCTACGCCTGGCACCCCGAGGGCGTCGCGCGATCGAAGCTTTGGAACAAGCTCGCCGGCAAGGGGTTGGGGGTGTCCGCCACGGCGCGCAACTGGACCACGGTTTCGACATTGCTGGCGATGGCCGACGAGTAGCCTCGCCCTGTGCGCCGGTACCTGGTCCTCGACGTGTTCACCGACGTTCCGCTGGAGGGCAACCCGGTCGCCGTGTTCACCGACGGCGAAGGGCTGAGCGACGAGTTGATGCAGCGCACGGCGCGCGAGCTCAACCTGTCAGAGACCGTGTTCCTGCTCGCCCCCGACGACGGCGCCCACGACGGCGCCCACGGCGGCGCCGACGAGGGCGCCGACGCCCGGGCGCGGATCTTCACCCCCGCGACCGAGCTGCCGTTCGCCGGCCATCCCGTGCTCGGAACGGCATTCGTGCTCGGCGAGCGGCTCGGGACCCCGACCGTGCGGCTGCAGACCGGGGCCGGGGTGATCACGATCGAGCTGCGGCGCGAGCGCGAGCGGATCGTGTTCGGCGAGATGGCGCAGCCGATCCCGACCTGGACCGAGTTCGCGCGCGGCGAAGCGCTGCTGCACGCGCTCGGCGTCGAGCGTTCGGGTCTGCCGATCGAGGTCTACGACAACGGCGTGCGGCACGCCTACGTCGAGCTGGAGGACGACGCGGGGGTCACCGCGGTGCAGCCCGACATGGCCGCGCTGGCGGCACTCGGCGAGCTCGGCGTGAGCTGCTTTGCGGGTTCCGGCGGGGGATGGAAGACGCGCGTGTTCGCCGCTGGGCTCGGAGTGCCCGAGGACCCGGCCACCGGATCGGCCGCCGGCCCGCTCGCCGTGCACCTGGCGCGGCACGGGCGGATACGGTTCGGCGAGCGGATCGAGATCCGCCAGGGGGTCGAGATCGGACGTCCGTCGCTGTTGCACGGGGTCGCCGACGGCTCCCCCGAGCGGATCCAGCGTGTGGCGGTGGGGGGCGGCGCGGTGCTGGTCGCCGAGGGCGGGTACCGGCTTGACTGATCCCTCGGCTCGCGCCGAGGTCGGGCTGCATTTACGTTCGCCGCGAACCGGTTAGGGTCCGCGTGATGCAGCTGTCCCCGCGCCAGCGCCAGGCCCTCGAGGAGATCTGCGCGACCTTCTGCCCGAGCGAGGACTCGCTTCCCAGCCCGCGCGAGCTCGGGGTCGTGGACGCCGTGCTGGCCGCGGTCGACAAGACGCGGCCGGCCGAGCAGCGCCAGCTCGCGGCGCTGCTCTCGATCTGGGACACGCCGGCGATGGGCGCCCTGGGCGGGGTCGGGCTTCGCCACTTCAGCGCGATGGGACGAGAGCAGCGCGAGCAGGTGATGCGCTCCTGGGGCGACTCGCGGGTGCCCCAGCGCCGCGCCGTCTACCAGGCGCTGCGCAAAGCGGCGCTGCTGTTCTACTACGTCGTCCCCGGGCGCGACGGGAGGCGAAACCCGGCCTGGGACGCGATCGGCTACGACGGCCCGCTCGGGCGGCTCCCCGACGCCCCGCCGCGACCGTTGCGCCCCACCGCGATCGAGCGCGAGACGACGCTGGACTGCGACGTGGTGATCGTCGGCTCGGG
>JBPCQU010000029.1:0-5842 GCA_050997795.1 Solirubrobacteraceae bacterium
GACTACCTGCATCGCGCGCGCAACGATCAGCCCGTTCGGGAGGATCCGCTCACCGCGCGGGAGCTTGAGGTCGTCAAGCTGATCGCCGAGGGCCAGAGCAGCAAGCAGATCGCCGAGACCCTGATCATCAGCGAGAAGACGGTCGAGCGCCACCGCGCCAACATCCTCGAGAAGCTCGGGATGCGTGACCGGGTTGACCTCACCCGCTACGCGATCCGGTGCGGCCTCATCGACCCTTAGCCGTCGCAACCGGGCAGGGCCAGCGGCGCGGCCCCGCTGTCGCGCAGCGAGCGGATGGGGACCGCGCATCCCGTACACGACTCGCGGGTCTCGAAATGCATACCCGTCCCCATCGAAAGCTCGGTGCGCGTCAGCGATGCTGGCCTCGACATCGGCTCGACGACAAACAGAACGAGGACCACCACGATGAACTTCCCCCGCAATCAGCTGGCCACCCGACTTCACGCCTGGATGCTCGTCGCCGGGCTGAGCGCCCTGGTTATTGCGCTGGGGTTGCTGATTGGCGGCGCTTTCGTGTGGCTGTTCGCCGGTATCGCAGTAGCGGCCAACCTGATCGGCTACTTCTGCTCGGATTGGATCCCATCGCGCGCCTTACGTGCGCAGCCGTTGGCCGAGGGGGAGCCGGCCGAGACGTATCCGATCACGCGGGAACTGGCCGCATCCAGGCGTCGCGTGCACTCAGGAAGCGGCCCAAGCGGATCGCGGCCTGTCGCCGCGCGCACACACGGTCGGTTGTTGTGCTCTCGTCGCCGGAGCGCTGGCGCTCGGTGGCTGTGGCGGTTCGGGCAACAAGCCCACAAGCTCGACCACCCAGCGCCGGCGCTCGGAAGGGCGATGGAGACGCTGGCACGCGCCTGTCCCGACTACGAGTTTGAGAACTGGAGCCACCGTCAGCCTCGCCGGAGGGAGCAAGGGCGATCGTCCCCTGGCGGTGCACCGGCACCATGACCGGTCCGCTGGAGGCGCCCGGGTTCGCGCCGACCGGCCAGCGGATCGAGTTCCATGGCGACGACCACTGGGAGTTCCGCGGCGAGCTGTTGTGCCGGTGCGAGGCGCTTTACGACCTCAACGCGATCGGCCCCCAGATCGGGGCGGTGCCAGCGCCGGGCAGCACCGGCGAATGACTCGCCCTGATGATGCAACGCCGAGCCGCGAAACGGTTGCGCAGAGAGCGCGACCCGGTGCTCAGGTAGCCACAGGCGCACCGGACAGTTGGGGCCGGAAGCACGACCGGCCTTGAGCGGTCAGGGAACTGCACCCCCATTCCCCTGACCTCCTGGAGGCCGGGATGGATCCCGCCCTCCAGGCCGTTTCCCGCGAGTTCCCTCGGTCAACGCGTAAGCAGCGCGACCAACCGGCGGAGCTCCGTGTCCGGCATCGACTGCTCGATCAGCGGGAACAGCTCGCGCTCTTCGCGCCGTACGTGCTGCTCGAGCCGACTGCCGAGCTCATGCAGCACCGTCAATCGCGGCGGTTCGCCGGCTGCCTCGCTCGCGAGGTGTCGAATCCGCACGTGATCGATCAAGACCTTGGCCATGATCGGCTGATCAGGGTCGACGAAGCCGGCAAAGGTGGGGAGCAGGATCTCCTCTTCCTCGCGGAAGTGCTCCTGGCCATCGGCCTGCCAGTAGCTCACGAACGCGTCGCGAGCATCGGTCGCCGTCGCTTCGCTGGCGCGTTTCAAGCGTTGTGCCACCACGAGCGCGTGATGGTGGTCGCGCGATAGCTGCTCGAGTGCAAGGTGGCGTTTCAAGTGTCGACGGGTAGATCGCTTGGATCCTGGCTTATGTTGGCACCCCCGTTCGGCGCAAAGCCGATCGACGGTACCTG
Source organism: Solirubrobacteraceae bacterium (assembly GCA_050997795.1). Taxonomy (GTDB): domain Bacteria; phylum Actinomycetota; class Thermoleophilia; order Solirubrobacterales; family Solirubrobacteraceae; genus Palsa-465. The sequence goes on from JBPCQU010000029.1 coordinate 1,852, forward strand.
CGGGTTGCCTTTCCCGTGCTTCCGGGGTCGAGGGTTTCGTCCCTCCGATGCTGTACCTCCTGCATATGAGCAATTTGCGCGGAAGCAATCCGGGATTTCCGGCCGAGTAGTCCCAGCCGATGATCGACCTCGCGGATGACGAGCTGATGTCGGTCTGGATGCGTCCAGAGTTCATCGACGCGATCGCTAGGCGCGTGCTGGAGCTGGACCGCGAGGCGCGATCAGATCGCTTGGTGGACAGCGCCGACTTGCTCACCGTCGCGGAGGTCGCACAGCGACTCAGCGTCAGCCCGGGGTGGGTGTATGAACACACCCTCGGGGCGATCCGTCTGGGAGACGGTCCCAAGCGAGGATCCGATTTCGCGCCGGCCTGCAGGCGAACGTCAAGACCAGGGAGGGCCGCCAACACCCCGACCGCGACGCCCAGTCCCGCCACATCAACGCGGTCGCCAAGCGGGCGGTCGAGCGAGGTCAGCCGGTGATCTCGGTCGATACCAAGAAGCAGGAGCTGGTGGCGATTTCAAGAACGCCGGCCGCGAGTGGCGGCCCAAGGGCGAGCCGGAGCTGGTACGCGTGCACGACTTCAAGGACAAGCAGCTCGGCAAGGCGATCCCACACGGCATCTAGGACCTGCGCGCCAACGAGGGGTGGGTCACGGTCGGGATCAACCACGACACCGCCCAGTTCGCTGTGAACTCGATCCGCAGCTGGTGGGAGCGCCTCGGCCAGCCACGCTACCCGAACGCCACCCGCCTGCAGATCACTGCCGACTGCGGCGGCTCCAACGGCAACCGCACGAAGCTGCGGAAGGTCGAACTACAAAAACTCGCGGATGACACCGAGCTCGAGATCGCCGTCTGCCACTTCCCGCCCGGCACCTCGAAGTGGAACCGGATCGAGCACCGCCTATTCAGCTTCATCACGATGAACTGGCGCGGCAAGCCGCTGACCTCGCTGGAGACGATCATCAACCTGATCGGCGTGACCAAGACAAGCTCCGGGCTGGAGGTCTACGCCCGGCTCGACGACGGCACCTACCCCGACAAAATCAAAATCCCAGACACCCAAATCAACGCCGTCAACCTCCACGGCATCAAGTTTCATCCCGAGTGGAACTACACCATCAAACCGAAACGCTAATTATCTACAAGCCCTAAGGGCAGATAACGCGAAGCGGCCGATGCGCGTTTCTGGCGATTTGCACGTCTCTCCTGTGTCCGGCGGTCGAGACCTGCCTTCGTGTTGGCGCGTCGTGCGCAGGCGATACCTCAGTGGATGTGCTCAGCCTCGTCCGGGACCACGCCCCAGCCGTGCTTGCGCTCCTCCCAGACCGACACCTGCGGCGGCGGGAAGGCCGGGTCGGCAAAGGCGCCGACGGGGATCGCGATCAGGTCCTCAGAATCGCCGTTGGTATGGAAGACGGTGGCACCGCATAGCGGACAGACGTTGAAACCGGCGGATCTCCGCGTCCTCATCCGAGTGGCGGATGAACTGCTTGAAGCGGCCGCTGATGGTGACGCTCTGCGCCGGAAAGCGCGCTTGGTAGCCGTAGGAGCTGCCGGTCCGACGCTGGCAGGCGAGACAGTGACAGATCGAATCGCGCACGGGATCGCCGGTGACCACCGCCTGAAGCTGTCCACAGCTGCCGCTTGCGCGCCGTTCTGGCACGCCCCCGCACCGGTCGTGGCGAGGAGCGGGACGCCGCTGGCGCGACCTGCGCTTCCTGCTTCTGCGTTGACGAGGCCTTGTCGTTCTTTGAGCGCGACGCGCGCTCACGAGCGCGTTGAGGCCGAGGGGTCTGCCGGGATCAGGCTTGCGGGACCGTGCTCTGCGCGAGCCATTTGTACAGATCGTCGGCGAACGCACTGGGGTCGCGTGTCCGTACGTAGGTCGAGACGGCGTCGTAGAAGGCCTCCTGGAAGTCGGGGCTCAGTCCTTCACCGTGTGCGATGGATAGCAGCACCGGCGATGCCCAGAACGCCTTCGAGGACGCTCGCTGATAGGCGGGCAAGGACGAGACGTCGACGTCGTGGACGACGGGGATTGACCCCTTTGCCCTGCTGAACGCGAGTTGGGTGGCGGGATCGTTGATGCCACTCAGGAACGCGAGCGCGTTCTTGGCGTTCTTTGCCTTGGTTGCGGCGACGAAGACGTCGACGACCGCGAGGAAGCTTCCTCCGGTGCCGGGGAAGGGGGCGCCGTCGAAGTCCTTGCCTTCGTGTGCGCCGTCGGCGATGAGCTCGCCGAAGGCCGAGTCGTTCATGGACTCGAAAGCGCACCCGCCGGCCGCGAGCTTCTTGGTCGCCTGGTCCCAGGTCAGCTGGTTCGCCTCGGGGTCGGCGTAGCGCAGGATGGCGCCGAAGTTATTGAGGGCGGTCTGCACCGGCTTGCTGCGCCAGTCGAGGCCGTTGTGGACCATGTGCTGCCAGCCGCGAGTTCCGATCGAGCTCAGCAGCGTGTTCTCAAACAGCTCGACCGTGGTGAAGCGGTCCTTGGCGCCGAGGCATAGCGGCGTGGCGCCGGACGCTTTGATCTTCCTGAGGTCGCTGATAAACGAGTCGACCGTGTAGCCGCTCGAGGGGGGTGCGACCCCAGCCCGTTCGAGGAGCTTGGTGTTGAACCACAGGACGTTGCTGCGGTGAGCGCCGGTTGGGACGCCGTAGGGGCGGCCGTCGTGCATGAGCGCCTTGAGGATCGTGGGATTCATCGTCGCGCTGAGACGCTCGCGAGCGAAGATTGACGCGACGCTGCGGATTACGCCGCGGCTGGCATAGCCCTGGACCGACTTCCCGGCGAACGTCTGCCAGACATCGGGCGGGTCGTTGCGCTGGAGTCGTTTCGCGAGTTCGACGATCGCGTTGGAGCCAGCGCCGCCCGCAATCGCGCCGTTAATCGCCCTTACGCCCGGGTTTGACTGGCGGAAGGCGGCGAACAAGTCGTCGAGGGCCGCCGACTCGGACTTCGAAGTCCACCACGACACGACCTCGAGTTGCTTAGTGCTCACCGTGGCGCTTGTCGGCGAGTTGCTGCCGCACGCGCTGACCACGGCGGCCACGGCGGCCGCGACGATCGTGAACCGCCAGCGTCCACTCACCCCGCGCCCTCAGCGGATAGCGGCGGGCCCGCGACGGTCGGCAGACCGACCTCGCCGACTGGTTGCCCGCCCGTCACGCTCGGCCCGGCCTTGAGGTCGTAGAGCGCGTAGAGACCCACGACCGCGAAGCAGAACGCCGGGACGATGAACGAGAACGCGGGGCTGGTCGCATCCACGAGCTTACCCTGGATCAGCGGCATGATCGCGCCGCCCACGATCGCCATAACCAGTCCGGCAGCGCCGAACTTCGTCGCGGGCCCGAGGCCCTTCAGCGCGACGCCGTAGATCGTTGGGAACATCAGCGACAGGCAGAAGGACAGCGAGACGACGGCGAGCACCCCGGCCAGGTTCGGACTCGATATCGCGAACAGGCACAGCACTACGGCCAGGAAGGCGAGCACCGCGAGCACTTTGGTCGCCCGGATGAACCCGATCACCCAGGTCATGAGAAAGCGTGACGCGAGGAAGAGCAGAAGACTCGCTTGGAGGTATTGGGCTCCCTTCACGAGGCTGCCGTCGAGCGCTTGGCCCACGTACTGGATCAGATACGTCCACGTGCACACCTGGGCGCCGACGTTCATGAACTGGGCGACGACGCCGAATCGGTAGCGTTTGTTGCGCCACAGAACGTGAAACAGCTCGCGCGTGCCGCCCTCGTGCGGGCCCGCGTCAGGGAACTCCTCCACGATCGGCGGCGCCTTTTGGCTTGCGATGGCGATTGCGATCAGGATGAGCAGGATCGAGAGGCCGACGTATGGCGCCATGACCGCCCCCAACTCGCCCGCGCGGATGGTGTGTACCTGATCCGGCGTCAGCGACGAAATGTCGACCGGATCGGCGAGTCTGGGCAGGATCAGAGTCGAAGCGAGCAATACGCCGATGTTCGTACCGACGGGA
>JBPCQU010000074.1:0-8148 GCA_050997795.1 Solirubrobacteraceae bacterium
CCAGACGTCGTGATGCGCAATCCGGCGACCGACGATCCGGTGGTCGGCCAGGAGCCGGTCGCGGCTGCCCTTCGTGCCGTAGAGGCAGCGTGTGACGAGTTCCGGCACACCCACCTCCTCGTCGACACCGCCTCCGGTCGGGCCACTCTCTTTGGTCTGGTGTTCGAGGCCAGGGTGGGCAAGCAGACACTGCATGGCGTCGATCTCGTCGAACTCGACGAGCACGACCGCATCGGCACCTTCACGGTGATGGCCCGGCCGATGGCGGCTCTGATGGCGCTGGGGACTCGGATGTCAAACCGTCAGTGACGGTCACACGCGCGAGTGTCGCTGGTCATCGAGGGGGCGGCCATCAGCTCGCTCTAACGGCGGTCGACCCGTGCGCGCTGCGTGGCGGCCACGCTGGCCAGCACCGCTAGCGCGCAAGCCAACGTCAGCACGCTCACGTGCTCACCCAGCACCAGGCCGGCCAACGCGAGCGTCAGCAACGGCTGCAGGAGCTGGACCTGTCCGGCCTTGGCCACCCCGCCGCGCGACAGGCCCGCGTACCAGAAGAAGAACCCGACGAACATCGAGATCGTCGACACGTAGGCAAAGCCAGCCATGCGTCTGTGCGGGGTGACCGGCGTAGGGCGCGGTCAGCAGCGCGACCGCGAACGTCAACGGGGCGCTGAGCACGAGGGCCCAGCACACGGTCTGCGGGCCGCCCAGCTCGCGTGAAAGCGCGCCACCCTCCGCGTAGCCCAGCGAGCAGATCACCGTGGCCAGCAGGAGCTCGAGGTCCGCGCCGGCGGCGTGGCCGCCCCCTTGGATGAAGATGAACGCCACGACCGCGGCCAGGCCGGCCAGCGCCGCGGCCCAGAAGCCCGGAGACGGCCGCTCGGCCGCCCGCAGGACCGCCCAGGCCGCCGTGCCCGCGGGGAGCAGCGCGATCACCACGCCGCCGTGGGCCGAGCCGACGTGACGCAGGGCCAGCGAGGTCAGCGCGGGGAAGGCCACCACGATGCCGAAGGCCACCACCGCGAGCCGGCGCCACTGCGCACGGGTCGGGCGCGGAGAGCCGGTCGCCCGCAACACGAACACCGAGAGCACCGCGGCGGTCGCGGCGCGACCGAAGGCGACGAACCAAGGGCTCAGCCCAGCGACGGCCAGCTTGGTCGCCGGCAGGGAGAACGAGAACAGCGCGACCCCGACCCGGCCAGCGCCAAGCCCTCGAGCTCCGCGCGGCGCGCGGCGCTCAGAGGACCACCGGGAGTCGTTGGCTGGTAACCGGTCGAAGATGACTCACGACGATCATCATCGCCGCAAAGCTCAGGCGTCAGCGCCCAGATAGGCTCGACGCAGGCGCTCGTCGCCGAACAGCTCCCGCGCCGGCGCCTCGAGATCGAGCCGTCCGCCCGATAGAACGTAGCCGTGGTCGGCCACCGAGAGGGCGAGGCTGTTCTGCTCCACCAGCACGACCGTCGTCCCCTCCTCCTTTCGAATGCGCGCGACGGTGTCGAACACCTGCCGCGTGGCTATCGGGGACAGGCCCAGGCTTGGCTCGTCGAGCAGCAGCAGCGAAGGTCGCGTCATCAGCGCCCTAGCGATCGCCAGCATCTGCTGCTCGCCGCCCGAGAGCGAGCCACCGGGCTGATTCATTCGCTCGCCAATGAACGGAAACAGCTCCGTCGCGCCCTTGATGCGGGCGTCGAGGTCGCGGCGGCTGAGCAGGTGCCCGCCGATGCGCAAGTTGTCCTGCACCGAGAAGTCGGCGAAGATCCGCCGCCCCTCCGGCGCGAGCGCCACGCCGCGGGAGAGCCGGTGCGCCGCGTCCAGCCGAGTGACGTCCTGATCACCCACCCGAACCTTTCCTCTCCAGGGGCGCACGAGCCCGGCGATCGCTTTTAACGTGGTGCTCTTTCCGGCTCCATTTGGCCCCAGGATGCAGATCAGCGACCCGGTCGGCGCCTCGAGCGAGAGCCCTCGCACGGCCTCGATCGGGCCGTACGAGCAGTGGAGGTCTTCGACGCTCAGCATCGGCGGCTACCCCTCGCTGTCATCCTCGCCGAGATAGGCGGCGATCACCTTGGGATGGCTGCGCACGAGCTCTGGCGTCCCCTCTGCGATCTTGGAACCGAAGTCCATCGCCACGACGTGGGAGGCCGAGTTCCGCACGAGCTCCATGTCGTGATCGACGAGCAACACGCTGGCGCCCCATTCCGAAGGCACCTGGCTGATAACGCCCGCCAGCGTCTCACGCCGCTCCTCGGACAGGCCCGAGGCCGGCTCGTCGAGCAACAGCAGGCTGGGATCGGCGGCCAGCGCGCGGCCGAGGTCGACGAGCTTGCGGTCGCCGAAGGCCAACTCCCCCGCGCGCCGTCGACGCAGGTGATCGATCCCGAGGAACTCGAGTACCCGCTCCGCTCGCCCGTGGGCACCGCGGTTGTGACGGCGCGCCTTCGGGAGCCGGAACAGGTTGGTGAGCAGGGCGGGACGGTCGATGTGATCGGCGCCGACGAGCAGGTTGTCCAGCACGCTCAACTCGTCGAACAGGACGACGTTCTGAAAGCTGCGGCTGATCCCGTGGCCGATGACTTGATGCGGACGGAGCCCGAGCAAGTCCACCTCGCCATATTGGACCGAGCCGGCGTGCGGGCGATAGAAGCGGTTGATCACGTTCAGCACCGAGGATTTCCCGGCGCCGTTTGCTCCGATGAGCGCAGCCACCGTTCCTTCGCCGAGCTCGAGGTCGAGGTTCTCGATCGCGTGCACGCCACCGAAGGCCAGCGAAACATCGCGCAAGCGCAGCACGCTCATTCTTTCTCCTCCGCCGGCGCCGGGGATCGGCCACGCCGGCCGCGTCGCCAGACTGCGACCGGCGCGGCCAGCCGCCGCGGCAGGTCGGCCATCCCGCCCGGCGTGATCAGCAACACCGCGACGACGGTCGCGCCGATGATCGTCGGCTCCCAGCCGCTGGTGCTGCTCGTCTTCGCCTCCACGACCGCAAGCAGCACCGCCGCGGCAAGCGATCCGGGCACCGAGGCGAGCCCTCCCACGACCACGGCCGCCAGGAAGAAGAGCGACAGCGAAAGCGGAAAGGAGTCGGGTGAGACGATCCCCTGAAGGTGCGCGTCGAGGTCACCGGCCACTCCGGCGAAGAAGGCACTGGTTGTGAACAGCACGACCTTGGTGCGGTTGACGTTGATGCCCATCGCTGCGGCGCCGGCCTCGCTGTCGCGCACGGCGGTGAACGCGCGGCCGGTGCTGCTGGCGAGGATCGAGAAGATCGCGAGCAAGGCCAGGACGAGGACGACGAGCGTGAAGTAGTACAGGTCACCCGCGCTGGCGAACTCGGTGTTGCCGATCCGCGGAGGCGGCACCACCAGTCCGGTGCGGCCCTGCGTGAGGCTGGTCCAGTTGAGCGCGACCTCCGGGACGGCCAGGCCGAAGCCGAGCGTCACGATGGCGAGATAGTGGCCGCGCAGGCGCCCGGTCGGCAGGCCGAGCACGAACCCGACCAGGGCGGTCATCGCTCCCGCGGCGAGGATCTCGATCGGCACTGGGAAGCCGCTGACATGGGTCGCGAGCACGCCCGCGGTGTATCCGCCGATGGCCAAGAAGCCGGCATGTCCGAGTGAAATCTGGCCGCCGAAGCCGACAAGCAGGTTCAGCGTGACGATCGCCAGACCGTAGACCAGGGCCTCGGTGGCGATCGACATCGTGTAGCTGTCGTTCCCCTCCACCAGGGGGAAGGCGAGGACCACGACCCCGGCTATGAGGATCGCAACGCCGCGCGGACGCAGAAGCGCTCGCTGTACCGCTGCCGGCCACCGACCCTGGCTCCGGCCCGTAGGGGCCGCGGCGCTCATACTCGCGAGGTGGCCTCGGCGCCGAACAGCCCCTGAGGTCGCACGTAGAGCAGCACGACGATGACTCCGAAGATCAGCGTCTGCTGCAGATTGGTCGAGACGTAGGCGGCGATCAGGTTGCTGACGATCCCGATCAAGAAGCCTCCGACCACCGCGCCGGGCAGCGAGCTAAAGCCGCCGAGGATCGCGGCGGCAAAGGCAAACACCGCCACGTTGTCCATCATCGTCGGCTCGAGGCCGACCGTCGGCGCAACCAGGATCGCCGACACACCGCTCAGCGCAACCCCCGCTGCCCACGAGGCCGTGATGTAGCGGCGCGTGCGAACGCCCATCAGGGAGGCGATTTCTCGATCGGCGGCGATCGCCCGCATCGCGAGGCCGCTACGGGTGCGCTCGAAGATCGCGTAGAGGGCAATCCCGATGGCGACAGTGAGCCCGACGATGAACAGGTCGTTGGGGGTGATCAAGAACGACCCGAGGCTCACGGCGTTACCGTTGAGGACCTGCGGAATCGCCTTCGGCGCGTAGCCCCAGATCGTCCCCGCCAGCCCCTCGATCAGGATCAGCAGGCCCAGCGTGAGCACGATCTGCACGAGCAAGGGGGAGCGCTCGATGCGCCGCAGCAGCACGAGCTCGGTCAGCCCGCCGAGCATCCCCGCGAACACCATGGCCCCGACCCAGGCGAGGGCAAACGGAAGCCCGGCGTGGACTAAGAGGGACCAGAGGATGAGCGTGATCACTGTCGCCATCGCCCCGAAGGCGAAGTTGACCACTCCCGAGGTCTTGTTGATCAGCACCAGCCCGAGCGCGGCGAGCGCATAGATACCGCCGAACCCGAGGCCACCGACGACGTACTGGATGAAGGCCTGCATGGTTTCAGCCCGGACTCTGTGTCGGCGCCTCTCTCACTTGACCGGGGCCAACTGTCCGTTGCGCGCCTGGACGATGATCATCTTGTCGAGGCCGACGTGATCGCTGGGGCTGTACGAGACGGTCCCGCCCAGCGTCTGCAAGTTCTGGATGCTGTTCAGACTCTGCGTGTAGCTCGCCCTCGTGAGCTTTCCGCTGACCTGCTTGAGTCCGGCCACCGCGACCTGCGCCTCGGTCCAACCCCAGGCGGCGAATACCGAAACCGGCTGCCCCGGCTGGTAGGTCTTCATCGCCTGCTCGAACTGCTGGACCTGAGGACTGTGGCTCTGCAACGGTGGGATGAAGGCGCCGATGTAGCTGCCCGGGAACTCCTGCGGGGCGGCCGAGAAGCTCTGGGGTATCGCCGACACCTGGCTCATGAGCCGGGTGGGCTTGAAGTTGATCGCCGCGAGCGCGTTGAGGAAGGCGATCGTGGGCTTCGGAATGGCCAGGATGATCACTCCATCCACACCCGCCGACTTGAACTGCTGGGCCTGCGGCCCAAAGTCAGTCTGGGTCGGGTCGTAGGTGATGACCTTGGCGGGCTTGAGCCCCGAGGCCTGCACGCCCTGGTACAGGCTCTGACCGAAGTCATCGTTCTGATACAGCACGCCAACCTTCTTCAGCCCCAGCTTCTGCGCGTAGGCGCCGAGCAGCTTGCCCTCGATCGTGTACTGCGGCCAGACGTTGAACAGGTTGGAGGGAGTGCTCTGGAACAGGAACGTGGCGCCGGTCTGTGGCCCGATGATGGGGACGCTCTGCGGCTTGAGCACGTTGAGCACAGCCTTCGTGGTCGCCGATCCGTTGACCGCGACCTCCGCGAGGACGCCCTGTGAGAGCAGCTTGCGCGTCTGCTGGACCGCCACCGGCGGCGTGTACTGGTCATCGAGCGCGGACAGCTTCAGCTTGCGCCCGTTGACCCCGCCTTGTGCGTTGATCATGTCGAAGTAGGCTCGGACCCCCGCCGTCGACTCTCCGTAAAGCGCCGCCGGCCCCGAGAACGGCGCCGTCTGCCCGAACGTGATCGAGCTCTTCGTCACGCCCGCCGAGGATCCCCCACCACTGCTGCCGCTGCTCACGCTCTGTCCGCACGCGGCCAGGCCCACAGTGACCAGGCCAACCAAGCTCGCTCCGAGCGCTCTATCAAGCCGTATGCGATTCAACACCTTGGTTCCTCCTCCGATCGAGGTGGTTTGCTCCTGAGAATCTCAGCCAGTAGCACCTGTCCGGCCAAGGCGCCCGCGACTGTCCCGCCTCCACCGGATACCCAGACATCGTCAATAAACGTACAGGTTTGCGCGCCACCTGTCGTAAATGATCGGTGTGACTGGACCTCAGCGCGGGCGTTGGCCGATCCTGTGACGCCTCGCTCGGCGCGCGCCCAGCTCTCGATCAGCCCACGCGTTGCCGGGCAGCGCCGGCGGCGAGGAACTGCGTCGGCGGCACCGGCGAGGCCTACGCCCTTCAGGCACGAGCGGCGACCGACGACGCGCTGCCACGGAGCCAGCGTGCTCGCGGGCGTGCGTGACGCGGGCAAGCCGCAATCGCGCGGAAGAAGTCGCGCCCTGGCGGCGTCATAGTGTGTGCATGCTGCGCCGTGATTCCCATCCACCTTCCGAAGGCGAGCTCGCGGCCCTGGCCGACGGAACGCTGGTGGGTGAGCGCAGCACGCACGTGGAGGCGATCGTGGCCGCTTCGCCGGAGCTTCAAGCGATCGTGCAGGAGCAGCGCCGGACGCTGAGCGCCGTCCACGCCGCGGCGGTCCCCGCTCCGAGCGCCCTGCGAGCCCGGGTCGCCGCCGCGGCTCCCGCGAGCGTGTCGGCTGGCCGTCGGCGCGTTGTCCCCGCGCTCGCGGTGGCGTGTGTGGCCGCAGTCGCGTTGGCGGTCGTGCTCGGTACGATCGGCTCGGCTGCCCCGACGGTCGCCCAGGCGGCCGCGCTCGCGGCGCGCCCGCCTACGGCAGCAGCGCCGTTGGGTAACCAGGGCGCGGTCCTGCCCGGCCTACGCGGCGCCGGGCTGCCCTACCCCTACTGGGAGGACCACTTTGGCTGGCGGGCGACGGGCGTACGTCGTGACCGCCTCTCCGGCCGGCCGACGACTACGGTCTTCTACCGTCGCGCCGGGCAGCGGATCGGCTACACGATCGTCTCGGGCCCGTCGCTGTCGGTGCCCGGCGACGCGCGGGTGACGATCAGGAACGGCACCCGGATAGCGGTCGTGCGGGTGGGCGGCCAAACGGTCGCCACATGGCTGCGTCGCGGCCACAGTTGCGTGCTCTCGGGCGCCGGCGTGCCCGGCAGCGTGCTCGTGCACCTGGCGGCGTTTCGCAGCCACGGCGCGCTCCCTTACTAGCCGCCGCTCGCGCTCCCTTACTAGCCGCCGCTCGCGCTCCCGTACTAGCCGCCGCTCGCTCCCGTACTAGCCGTCCTTGGCGCCGCCTGCGGTCGCGTCCGAGTCCCCTAGCCGTCGCGCGACCTGCTGACGGGCGCGGAACAGCCGGCTCGTGACAGTCCCCTCGCGCAGGCGCAGCGCCCGCGCGGCCTCCTGGTAGGACAGTCCGGCTACGTCGACGGCTACGAGCACGTCACGGAACTCGTCACTCAGCTCCGCGATCGCGCCGTAGACCATGTGGGTCTCGGCGGCGCGCTCGGGACGCCACTCGCTGCGCTCGTCGGCCGGCTCGGCGGTGGCGTCGAGCGGCTGGGTCGTCGGCCGGCGCGAAGCGGTGCGCCGGGCGCTGAAGAACGTGTTGCGCAGTGCTCGCAGCAGATAACCGAGGTCATCCTCGTGGCGCAGGAATCGTGGCCGAGCGAGCACCCGAGCGTAGGTGTCCTGGACCAGGTCTTCGGCGGCCTCACGCGAACCGCACAGCGCCCACGCCGCGCGATAGAGACGATCGAGGTGATCGCCAAGCCGGTCTGGGTCCAGCCTGCGGGCGGCGCCCGGCGCTTCGACGCCGGGGGCCGCATCGGTGCCGGGCGCGTCATCGCCGGGAATGGGGGGCTTCTCCGCCACTGCAAATAAGCGATCAGACCGCGATCGATTCATCCGACCCTACAGGCCATCCCGGTTCGCATTGGAAGGTTTGGAGCTCGGGCGGTGTCTTCATCAAGACACGGCTTCTCCGGCCGGGCCAGGAGTGGTCCAAGCCGACCCGGCAGAGAGCCCCAACCAAGGACAGGTTCGACATGAGGACACCAATCAACAACGTGCGCGCCCTGCTGACCGCATCGCTGGCTGCCGCCGCGATCGCCGCTGCCGTAGCCGGCTGTGGCGGCAACGGGGGCGGAAACGGAGGCGGGGGAGCGGGCGCGAGCTCGTCTGCCACCAGCAGCGGGCAGCGGCACACGCCGGCGGCACCCGCAACATCCGCCAGCACCGGCATCCC